>JBDNHM010000323.1:0-20280 GCA_041688825.1 Burkholderiaceae bacterium
GGTTCATCGTCTTCATCTGCACGACGAGGTTTAATACCGCGGGCGAATAATATACCGACTTCATACAAAACCCATAATGGTACGGCCAACATAAACTGGCTCACGACATCAGGTGGCGTGATGACGGCTGCAATAACAAAAGCAGCGACCACAACATAGCCCCGAATCTCTCTTAGTTTTTCAACGGTCACGATACCAAAACGCACCAACAAGATAACCGCGATCGGTACTTCAAATGTAATACCAAAAGCAATAAACATACTCATGACAAAGTTTAAATACGCTTCAATATCAGGTGCAGGGGTAATTGATTGCGGTGCAAACGATGCAATAAAAGCAAATACTGTTTGAAACACCACAAAATAACAAAACGCCATACCTGCTAAAAACAGCAGTGAGCTTGACACAATTAACGGCAACGCTAAGCGTTGTTCATGCCGGTACAGACCTGGCGCAACGAACGCCCAAGCTTGATAAAGCACAAACGGCAAAGAAATCATAAATGCAGCCAACATGGTGACTTTTACGGGCACCATAAAAGGCGTAATAACCCCGGTGGCTATCATGCGGGTACCTTGCGGCAACGAGGCCAACATGGGCTGTGCAAGAAAGTCATAAATGACTGAGGGGCCAGGGTATAGAAACAGCACAATAAAAACCACAGCTAAAACAATCACAGTACGTAAAAGGCGGTCGCGCAACTCAACTAAATGCGACATGAAACTTTCTTTTACTTCTTCAAGCACATCTTTTTCAGGCGCTTGGTCAGTCGTACCATCGCTATTTAATTTTTCAGTCACAGCAGTTTCTCTTGCGTTGGGCCTGAAGGTTCGTCAGGTTTGGGTTCAACGGGTACTTTGGCCTTTGCCGTTCTTACCGATTTGGCAACCCGAGGTTTAGACGGTGTTGCTGTGGCTTCGCTAGCAGGTAAAGTTGATTCAGTTAAAGGTATAGCGTGTGATGTCGTAGCAGTAGTCGCTACAGTAGAGGTGTCAGCAGTTGTTGCGGTAGTGGTGTTAGTAGTGGTTGCAGTAGTGGCGTCAGTAGTGGCGGCAGATGCAATTGTAGGGCTTGTGTTTGACTGATACGCATTTTCTGCAAAATCATCGACCGCTTTTACGTCAAGGCTACCCCGAATGCTGTTTTCAGTTTCTTGCATAGAACTGGTCATATCACGTGCTGCATTTTCCATTTCTTCTTTCATTTTTTTGAGCTCATCAAGCTCAACTTCGCGCTGAATATCACCCTTGACATCGCTAACATAACGTTGCGCACGGCCCAGCAGGTGACCCACCGTACGGGCAACTTTTGGCAACCGCTCGGGGCCGATAACGACTAGGGCAATCACACCAATAACGAGTAATTCACTAAAGCTAATGTCGAACACGATAAGCCCTGGCCTAAAAGAAAAATGCTAGACCCACATGATGTGGGGTATGTTTATTATGGTTGCGTTGTATTGCTTTTTTCTTTGGCTTGTACGTCAATCGTTTCGCCTGCTGCAACACGCTGTGTAGCGGTTGCAGTGGTTTGTTCTTCAGGTTTGTCTTGTGACGCTTCTTTCATACCATCTTTAAAGCCTTTAACTGCACCACCCAAGTCTGAACCCATATTGCGAATTTTTTTGGTACCAAACACCAACGCAACAATTACTAAAACAACTAACCAATGCCAAATGCTAAAGCTACCCATGATGTCTTCTCCGTTAGACGTTGATGGTTTCGCGACCCGACCAGGGCCGCGAACCACCCATAATATGTAAGTGCAAGTGGCCAACTTCTTGGCCACCCTCTTTGCCTGAATTTACCATTACTCTGAACCCACCCGCAGCCCCAGGGGTACACCCATTATCAAGTGCAATTTGAGGAATACGAACCATCATTCTACCTAACCAGCCGGCATCTGCATCATTAACCGTTTGCATAGATGCGACATGTTTACGTGGAATCATTAATAAATGTACGGGCGCTGCCGGGCTGATATCGTGAAAGACGACACACTCATCATCTTGATAAGCGATTTTTGCAGGAATCTCACCCGACGCGATCTTGCAAAATAAGCAGTTTGTCATAACTCGAACCTAATCAACAGTGATTAATAATTAACAATCACTGTTTTGTTTATAAAAGAGTAAAAAATACTGAATTTAGCGCATGAGAACGGGTAAATGACCATGAAAGCTTAGATCATCAAAGTTTACGACCCGCTTTTTCATCTAGGCCAGACAAACCCTCACGTCGAGCCAGCTCGGTTAAAACCTGTTCAGGCCTTAAGCCGTGCTCTGCCAAAACCACTAGGCAATGAAACCATAAGTCGGCTGTTTCTGCCACAATGCGATCGGCTTGCCCGTCTTTTGCTGCCATCACCAGTTCTGTGGCTTCCTCACCAATTTTTTTAAGCGCTGCGTCGGGGCCCTTACTTGAAAGCTTGGCAACATAAGACGTGCTGGGGTCACCACCATTTTTAACCAACCGCGACTCAATAGTGTGCGCCAAGCGGGTTAAAACAGTGTCAGATGGGGTAAAGCTAGGCGCAAAGGTCATATAAGTAGATTAAAAGTATTCGAATGTGCAGGTCAATCACTGTGACAGGTCACCGGGCAGAACCACCTGAGTTCGCCGAGCTGATTCATAGAAGTGCAAAATAACCCATTGAGTTTATCGCATAGACACGAAGCGCGGGCAAGGTATTACTTTTTATAAAAAGTAAGGGGGTCTTTCAATACAGGCTCAACTGTCTGCCATGCAGGCAAATCACCTTGTGTATTGAGCACTTGAAAGAAACAGTTCGCGCGGCCGGTATGACAAGCAATTCCACCGAGCTGTTCAACTTTAAGCAGTATGACGTCAGCGTCGCAATCAAGGCGAATTTCTTTAATTAATTGCGTATGCCCAGACTCTTCACCCTTATGCCAAAGTTTTTGGCGCGACCGCGACCAATACACGGCGTGACCGGTTGATGCGGTCAAAGACAACGCCTCACTGTTCATCCACGCAACCATCAACACCACACCCGTTTTAAAATCTTGAGCAATGGCGGGTATGAGGCCTTGCGCATCAAACTTCACATCATTGAGCCAGCTCGTATTTAAACTAGACATCACGCCGCACCGGAATACCTTTTGAAGCCATAAAATCTTTTGCCTCGCCAATAGTGTGTTGCCCGAAATGAAAAATACTGGCTGCGAGCACTGCGCTGGCACCCCCTAGCGTGACACCATCAGCTAAGTCGTTCAGTGACCCAACACCACCTGATGCAATCACGGGCACAGTCACCGCATCGGCCACGCGGCGGGTTAAGTTCAAATCAAAGCCAGAACAGGTGCCGTCTCGGTCCATGCTGGTGAGCAACAACTCGCCCGCACCGAACTCAACCATTTGTTTAGCCCAGGTTAAAACATCAATACCCGTGCCACGTCGACCGCCGTGTGTAAAAACTTCCCAGCGCGGGTTGTCATCAGGCGAACCAACCACACGACGCGCGTCAATCGCCACCACAATGCATTGCGAACCGTGGTAGCTTGCTGCTTCGCGAATCAACTCAGGGCGTGCCACTGCGGCACTATTAATAGATACTTTGTCAGCGCCTGCATTGAGCAAGCGTTGAATATCGCTAACCTGTCGCACGCCGCCGCCAACCGTTAGGGGAATAAACACCTCAGACGCGACCCGTTCGATCATGGGCAAAATTAAATCGCGGTCGTCGCTGGTGGCGGTAATGTCTAAAAAAGTAATCTCGTCGGCGCCTTGCTCGTTGTAGCGTTCAGCAATTTCAACCGGGTCGCCGGCGTCGGTTAATGCCACAAAATTAATGCCTTTCACCACACGCCCGGCTGTGACATCAAGGCAAGGAATAATGCGTCGAGTGAGGCCGTTGCATGCTACTGACGTTGCGCTTTGGGCGATCACGACTGCTCGCTGACGCGATCAAGCGCGGCTTTAAAGTCAAGCGTGCCTTCGTAAATGCTGCGACCTAAAATTGCGCCTGCAACACCTTGATCTTCAACTGCTAGCAAGGCGTCAATATCGGTCATATTGGTTATGCCACCCGAGGCAATGACAGGTATGCGCACATGCTGCGCTAAGGCAACCGTTGACTCAATGTTTACACCCGTGAGCATGCCATCGCGCCCAATATCGGTATAAATAATGCCCTCACAACCATAATCTTCAAATTTTTTGGCTAAATCAGTCACATTGTGTTTGGTTAGTTTGCTCCAGCCATCGGTAGCGACTTTACCGTCGCGTGCATCAAGCCCAACAATAATTTGACCGGGAAAAGCCACACACGCATCTTGTAAAAAGCCTGGGTTTTTTACCGCCGCCGTGCCGATGATGACATATGAAATGCCGGCATCAAGGTAACGTTCAATGGTGTCTAAATCGCGAATACCACCACCGATTTGAACTGGTAAGTCGTCACCGACTTCGGCCAAAATTGCTTTAATCACGCTCTCGTTAAGTGGCTTGCCAGCTACAGCACCGTTTAAATCTACCAAATGTAGGCGCGATGCACCTAAGTTGGCCCACCGTGCAGCCACCTCAACCGGGTTATCAGAAAAAATCGTAGCGTCGTCAAGGTCACCTTGACGCAAGCGAACACATTTACCATCTTTAAGATCAATTGCTGGAATAAGGATCATGATTAAACACCTGAAATAATTTCAAGAAGTCGGTTAAAAAACGTTACGGTTTCCAGTCTACAAAATTACGGTAAAGACGCAAACCATAATCGGCACTTTTTTCTGGGTGAAACTGCACCGCAAAGATATTGTCGCGGGCGACTGCACAAGTAAAGGGTAAACCGTAATCAGCCGTGCCAACCGTTAAGTCTGGGTCAGTGGGTTCGACGTAGTAGCTGTGTACAAAATAAAACGGTGATAAGTCTGGAATACCTGACCACAGCGGGTGCGCTTGGGTTTGACGCACCGCGTTCCACCCCATATGGGGTACTTTTAAAGCGTTGGCACCACTTTGTAAAGGGTTAAATGCGGGGCCACTGAATCGTTTTACCGTGCCTTTAAAAATACCTAAGCTGGGTGTGTTGCCCTCTTCGCTAAGATCAAATAGCATTTGCTCGCCGACACAGACGCCAAGAAGTGGCTTGGTGGCGGCAATGTGCAGTACGGTGTCACGTAAGCCAGCTGCCTCAAGCGTACGCATACAGTCTGCCATAGCACCTTGGCCGGGCAATACAACGCGGTCAGCCGCCCGAATTACGGCGGGTGAACCGGTCAAGTGAATGGTGGCTTCGGGTGCCGCATGGCGCAATGCACGCTCAACCGAGTGATAATTGCCCATGCCGTATTCGACAATGGCGATGGTGCTCATTTTTTACCTATTTTGCCAGTGAGTTAAAGCACACCTTTGGTGGAGGGCATAATACCCACCCCACGGGGGTCGAGTTCAAGGGCCATACGCAGTGCACGGCCAAAAGCTTTAAAGACGGTTTCACATTGGTGGTGTGCGTTAGAACCCCGCAAATTATCAATATGAGTCGTGACTAAAGCGTGGTTCACAAAACCTTGAAAAAACTCGTAAGTTAAGTCAACATCAAAATCACCTACGCGAGCGCGTGTAAAGGGCACATTAAATTCAAGACCTGGACGCCCAGAAAAATCAATCACAACCCGCGACAACGCCTCGTCGAGCGGCACATAAGCGTGGCCATAACGACGAATGCCAGCACGCGAACCCACTGCTTGATTGATTGCTTGACCAAGCGTAATACCGACGTCTTCAACGGTGTGATGCGCATCAATATGCAAATCACCCTCGGCTTTAATGTCGAGGTCGATCATGCCATGACGCGCGATTTGATCAAGCATATGGTCAAGAAAGGGTACACCTGTATCAAGCGATTGTTTGCCTGTACCATCAAGGTTCAAGGCAACGCGAATACGCGTTTCGTTGGTGTTGCGGGTGACATCGGCGGTGCGCATAACTCAGGCCATAAAATAAAAGTTGAATTGCTATTGTAAAGCGACATTCAGATAATGTTGTTACTTTAGGAGCTCAATCACCCAGATACAGCGCAAGCCCTTAAATCATGACGCGGTTGACTTCAAACGATATCGCGCACTGGTCGCGTGCGCGGGCAGGCCTTCGCCTTGGGCCAAAGTGTCAGCAATGCGCCCTAATGTTTGGGCGCCCGCTTCTGAAACATAAATAATGCTTGAGCGTTTTTGAAAGTCGTACACCCCTAATGGTGAAGAAAAACGCGCCGTTCTTGATGTTGGCAAGACGTGATTCGGGCCAGCACAATAATCGCCGAGTGCCTCAGAGCTGTGGCGACCCATAAAAATCGCCCCAGCATGGCGCAACTTGGGTAACCAAGCTTCAGGGTTTTGCGTGGAAACCTCAAGGTGCTCGGGTGCAATGGTGTTTGAAATATGACAGGCTTCATCTAAGTCTTTGACCAGAATCAGAGCCCCGCGATTTTGTAGGCTAGTTCGAATAATGTCAGCTCTAGGCATGGTTTCAATTAACCGATCAATTGAGGTCTGAACCGCTTCGATATATATCGCATCAGGGCATAACAAAATAGCTTGTGCAAGCTCGTCGTGTTCGGCTTGAGAGAAAAGATCCATCGCGACCCAATCGGCAGGGGTATGGCCATCACAAATAATCAGTATTTCACTGGGGCCGGCAATCATGTCGATACCTACGGTACCAAACACACGGCGTTTAGCGGCCGCCACATAGGCGTTACCCGGCCCAACAATCTTGTCAACAGCGGCAATGGTTTCGGTACCATAGGCTAGCGCACCAACCGCTTGCGCGCCACCGATGGTGAACACCCGGTCAACGCCTGCCACCGCGGCGGCAGCCAATACCAGTGGGTTGTGTTCCCCGCCGGGGGTTGGCGTCACCATAATCACTTCTTTGACGCCAGCAACTTTGGCAGGAATAGCGTTCATTAAAACGGAAGACGGGTAAGCCGCTTTGCCACCGGGTACATAAATGCCCACCCGATCAAGGGGCGTAATTTGTTGGCCCAATAACGTGCCGTCTGCTTCGGTATATGACCAGCTACTTTGCAACTGTTTGAGGTGATAAACTTTCACGCGTTCAGCCGCGGCTTCGAGCGCTTGGCGCTGAGCGGCTGGCAAAGCCTTTAATGCTTGATGGCAGGTCTCAAGTGAAATCTCTAAATCAGCCATTGAATCGGCGGACACCCGATCAAACTGTGCAGTAAGGTCTAAAACAGCAGCATCACCCTCGTGCTGCACACGTTTTAAAATCCGCGCAGCGGCAAGGTCAATGGCCTCGTCTTGTTCGGCATCGAACTTTAACAGTGCTGACAAGTGCACTGAAAAATCAGCATCTTGAGAACTAAGTCGTGTAATGGTTACCATGCTATGTACCTATTTTACTGGCCCGATCAAACGCATCAATCAGCGGTTGTAGCTCAGCGTGACGGGTTTTAAGGGCAGCGCGATTAATGATCAACCTTGATGATATGGCCATAATGTCTTCAACGGCGATTAGATCATTGGCACGTAGGGTATTGCCAGTTGAGACCAAATCAACAATAGCGTCAGCTAAGCCAATTAAAGGTGCCAGTTCCATTGAGCCATACAGCTTAATCAAATCAACATACACGCCTTTTTCTGCAAAGTGCTCTCGTGCCGCATGTACGTATTTGGTAGCCACGCGCAGGCGCGCGCCTTGCTTAACCGCAGCCACGTAGTCAAAACCTTTTTTGACGGCTACACAAAGTTTGCAACGGGCAATGTTTAGATCAATAGGTTGATATAACGCACCGGGGTGCGAAGCGGCATGCTCAATGAGCACGTCTTTACCCGCAATACCAAAATCTGCCGCACCATACTCAACGTAAGTGGGCACATCAGAAGCGCGCACAATAATAATGCGAACGTTGGGGTTACTAGTGGGCAAAATCAGTTTGCGCGAGGTTTCAGGGTCTTCGCTAACCTCGATACCAGCGGCCCGCAACATAGGCAAGGTTTCGTCGAAAATACGACCTTTTGATAAAGCCAGTGTTAAGGGCTTGTTTGAGGAATTTGGCTGCACCAAGGCGAGGGTTGAAGCTAAGTTGACGGCTGCCACTGAAGAGGGTGCAGGCGCGCATGTTGTTGCAGGCGCAAATGTAGGTTCACATGAATCAGGTGGCGACGGTACGATGTTCATAACTGAACCCCTTTAGACGAAACACGTTCTATTTGAGCGCCAAGCAAGCGTAGCTTGTGTTCCATTTTCTCGTAACCGCGGTCAAGGTGGTAAATACGTTCAACGGTGGTGACGCCTTCAGCCGCTAAACCGGCAATCACTAAGCTGGCTGACGCACGTAAATCTGTGGCCATGACGGTTGCACCCGACAGTTGTGGCACGCCGCGTACCACTGCGGTGTGACCATCAATATCGATATCTGCGCCTAAGCGAATTAATTCTTGAACGTGCATAAAACGATTTTCAAAGATTGTTTCAACCATGACGGCAGTGCCTTCCGCCAAGGTATTTAAAGCCATAAACTGCGCCTGCATATCGGTCGGAAAGCCCGGGTACTCAACGGTGCGAATATCAATCGCAAGCGGCGGTTGTTTCATGACAGCGCGTATGGTGCTGTCTGTTACCGTCATGTGTAAACCGGCAAGTTCCAGTTTGGCTAAAATGGCGCCCATAGTTGATGGCTTGGTGTGCGTTAAAGTGATGTCGCCACCCGTGGCCGCTACGGCACACAAAAAGCTACCGGCTTCAATTCGGTCTGGTACGACTTGGTATTGCGCACCGTGCAAGCTTTTAACACCCTCAATCACAATACGATCAGTACCATGACCCGAGATGCGTGCGCCCATTTTGATGAGCATTTCAGCCAAGTCAACTACTTCAGGTTCGCGCGCGGCATTTTCTAATACGGTGGTGCCCTCTGCTAAAGTGGCCGCCATCATTAAATTTTCAGTGCCCGTCACCGTCACCATATCGGTACGAATAACCGCACCTTTTAAGCGTGTGGCCTTAGCCACCACGTAACCGTGTTCAATATGTATATCGGCACCCAAGGCTTGTAAACCCATGATGTGTTGATCAACGGGGCGCTGACCAATCGCGCAACCACCTGGCAAACTCACCCGTGCTTGACCAAAACGTGCCAATAAAGGCCCTAGCACCAATATAGAAGCCCGCATGGTTTTAACCAGCTCATAGGGGGCTTCAAGCGAGTCTATGGCGTCAGCGCTGAGCGTTAAGGTGTGCTCACTGTCGCGGTGGGCTTTGACGCCCAATTGACTGAGCAAACGAATGGTGGTGCCAATATCGTTTAAAGCCGGCACGTTGTGCAGCGTGACAGGGTCAGCCGTTAATAAGCTGGCGCATAAGATCGGTAGGGCGGCATTCTTTGCGCCTGAAATACGCACCTCGCCTTGCAAAGCAACGCCACCTGTAATGCGAAGGGTATCCATTACTTAGAGGCCTCGTACTCACCCGGTGTCAGCGTGCGCATTGACAGCGCGTGGATCTCTTCTTTCATGCGATCGCCCAAGGCTTTGTAAACCAGTTGGTGACGTGCAATGGGGCGCAAGCCTTCAAATGCATTGCTCACAATGATTGCCTCAAAATGTGCGCCGTCGCCGGTCACGTTTACGTGCTGGCAAACTAAGCTTTCGCTAATATATTGACGAATATTTTCAGGGGTAGGTAGCATAATTTAAAATCTTAAAAAATTGAAAATGAAATTTAAAGGGGCATGCTGTACTTTAACTGCCAAATATTTAACATGATGTTAAGTGCGTAATTTATAACCCGATGCCAATAGCCGCAAAGCGAACCAAGTTAATACGATAAAAACCAACGACACCACAATCAGGCTCTTCCAGGGTGAGGTGTCAGACAAGCCAAAAAAACCATAACGAAACCCGTCAATCGTATAAAAAATAGGGTTCCAGTGTGACACCGTTTGCCAAAAGGGTGGCAAGCTATGTATAGAATAAAAAACGCCAGACAAAAAGGTAGCGGGCATAATTAAAAAGTTTTGAAAGGCGGCCAACTGGTCAAACTTTTCAGACCAAAGCCCGGCAATTAAACCCAATACACCCATGATGCCCGTGGCTAATACAGCAAATATTAAAACCCAACCCATATGCTGAATGGTGAGTGATAAAAAGAAAAAAGAGATTAACCAAACAGCCAAACCCACCGCCATACCCCGAACAACGGCGGCCAATACATAAGCTGCAAAAAACTCACGGTGCGAAATAGGGGTGAGTAAAACAAATACCAAATTACCGGTGATGCGACTTTGAATCAGTGAAGACGAAGGGTTTGCAAAAGCATTTTGCAACATACTCATCATCATTAAGCCCGGAATTAAAAAGGCGGTGTAAGGAATTTCACCAAACACTTGCACCCGGTTTTGTAAAACTTGTGCAAACACCACCAAGTACAATGCAGCAGTTAAAACAGGGGCAGCAATTGTTTGAAAACTGACTTTCCAAAAGCGCAGCAGTTCTTTGTAAAACAGGGGTCTAAAGCCAGAGCCTAAGCCCACTTCGCTTACGATCGGTTCAACAGGCCGGTCAATAGAAGACGAACTCACGCTAGCTCACCCTGCTCAAGCTGAGGCGTGTCTTTCATAATGTGAACAAACGCCTCTTCAAGCCCCGCGCCACCGACCCGTGCTAATAACGCTTGGGTGGTATCAAGCGCAATAATTTGGCCTGCTTTAAGCATGGCAATACGGCCACATAGGGCTTCAGCTTCTTCAAGATAATGCGTGGTCAATAAAATAGTGTGCCCAGCTTTGTTTAAACGTGCAATAAATTCCCACAAACTGCGGCGTAAATCGACATCAACGCCAGCGGTAGGTTCATCAAGCAAAATAACAGGGGGGCGGTGCACGAGCGCTTGCGCAACCAACACACGACGCTTCATGCCACCTGATAATGATCGCATATTGGTGTTGGCTTTGTCGGTTAAGCCTAGGTTACTAAGAATTTCATCGATCCAGTCGTCGTTGTGATTCAACCCAAAGTAGCTTGATTGAATACGTAAGGTTTCACGAACGGTAAAAAACGGGTCATAAACGAGCTCTTGTGGCACGACGCCTAGGGTGCGGCGGGCTAAGCGGTAATCAGAAATAACGTTGTGGCCGTAAACGAATGCTTGGCCTTCTGTGGCACGACACAAACCCGCCAAAATTGAAATTAGTGATGTTTTACCTGCCCCGTTGGGACCGAGTAAACCAAAAAACTCACCTTGTTCAATATCAAGCGATACGTCTGACAAGGCCTGAAAGCCAGGCTTAGCTTTGCCAAACAAACGATCACGCCATGTTTTTTTGCTGGGGGCATAAGTTTTGCTGACATGTTCAAAGCGTATGGCAGGGGTTATCATATAAAAAATTGTTATTTGCTGTTGCGTTCATTTAAGGCGGCAATTAAACCGTCAATACCATTGCTATTGATTTGTTGAGAAAACTGATTACGGTAATTTTGTATCAACCAAATGTTTTCAACGTTGATATCGTAGATTTTCCAGCCAGACGGGGTTTTTTCTAGGCGGTAATCAATGCCAATCGGTTGGGTGTTTGAACTTTGCATCACGCGTGAACGAACAACGACATCTTTGGCATCGGGTTCAGCACGAAAAGGCAGAATGTCCATTTTGGTACCGCTATCAATACGTGATAATGCGCCACTATAGGTGCGTGCTAAAGTTTGACGAAACGCCTTGGTCAGGGCGATGCGTTGCTCGGGTGTTGCCTCGCGCCAATATTTACCCGCCGATAACCGTGTTGTTTTTTCAAAATCAACGTAGGGCAAAATGTACATATCAACAATTTCGTTAATACGGCTAATGTTTTGATTACGCACGTCAGGGTCGTTTTGTAACATCATCAAAGCTTGATCAGAAACGGCTTTAACGAAGGTATCGGGTGAGGCGTTGGCGTCGGGTTTGCCTTGCGCAAAGCTTTGCATGGCAAAAAAACTGATCGCTATCAGTAACAAAAATTTTGTCAATCGAGCGGGTATGGATGTAAATGCTGGCATGTTTAAACCTTTACTCATGTATGCGGTGCTCACCAAAGTTGGCGAGTGGTGTCGTAAAAATTATTTTGGTGGTGGTGGCAGATTGAGGGCTTTGTTATCTGCTGCAACATCTTCATAATTTTCGTAGTTGGGTAGAGCGTCAGCCGCCGCTTCAGGGCCCAGTACTTTAGCTTGACGCTGCTGCAAGTAGGCATCACGTATAAAGCTGTAAGGGTCAAGCGCCGTGCGATCAACTGTTTCAGAAATTTGTAGTAAAGATTCGCGGCGCGCTACAAACTCAAGGCCCCAAATCGAGTTACGTAACCCAACGTCTGGAATGTAACCAATGGTGTTGAGCTGGTTGCCGACTAAGTTACCAACAGAGCCAAAGGTGTCACGTACTGAGCTTGAACCCAATAAGGGTAAAACAACGTATGGACCAGAGTTAAAGCCCCATACGCCCAGCGTAACGCCAAAATCGTTCGGTATACGCGGCTGGCCGTTAGCACTGGCTAAATCAAAGCAACCGCCTAAGCCAAAAGTTGTATTCAGTAAAAAACGCCCCATTGTATTGATTGCGTCAAATTGACGCTGCTGCAGAACGCTATTAATACCCGACCATATTTCGCCTAAATTTAGAAATACGTTATTGATGCAGGTGCGAATCGGTTGTGGCGTGATGAAGGCATAGGCCTCAGACACGGGGCGAAGCACAACGCGGTCAAGCCCATCGTTAAATTCGTAAATGGTGCGGTTTGAATCTTCCCAGGGGTCGCTGGGGTTGGGCGTGCCTTGTGTTGCTGCACAGCCAACGGTTAATGTACACGCTGCTAACGCTAAGGGTTTAAAAACAAATCGCGAAGCATTTAATAGCATTTACTGAGCCGGTGTAGGGGTTTTAGAGGCAGCGCCTTGTTCATCAGCCTTGTTATACAAAAACTTGCTGATTAGGTTTTCAAGCACAATTGCACTTTGTGTCATGCTAATTGTATCGCCTGTTGCAAGCATATTTTCATCGCCACCCGCATCAAGCCCAATGTATTGTTCGCCAAGCAAACCAGACGTTAAAATTTTGGCCGATGTGTCTTTAGGGAAGGCGAACTCGCTTTCTATGTTGAAAGTCACAATTGCTTGGTAGGTTTTATCATCAAAACGAATACTGCCCACACGGCCAACGACCACGCCCGCGCTTTTAATGGGGGCGCGTACTTTTAAGCCGCCAATGTTTTCAAAATTACCACTTACGACGTAGGTGGGTGCGAACGAAAAGCTACTCATATTGCCAGCACGTAGTGCAAGAAACACTAACGCAACAATACCCAGTAGAACAAAAAGCCCGACCCAAACGTCTTTTTTATCAGTCGACACGCTAGCCCCTGTTATTGACTAAACATTAAAGCAGTTAATACGAAATCGAGGCCTAATACCGCTAAAGACCCCGCCACAACGGTTCGAGTGGTCGCCCGCGCAACCCCTTCAGGGGTAGGGCGACACTTCCAGCCCTCAAATAACGCAATAGCCGTCACCACAAAACCAAACACCACACTTTTAATGACGCCGTTTAAAACGTCGTCTATGACATCAACCCCTGCCTGCATTTGTGACCAAAACGCACCTGAATCAATGCCAATCAGTAAAACGCCTACAACCCAACCGCCCAATACGCCGACCATAGAGAATACGGCAGCCAGTATGGGCATTGCAATCACGCCCCCCCAGAAACGAGGGGCAATGACGCGGCGAATGGGGTCTACTGCCATGACTTCCATTGCAGCCAGTTGCTCGCCTGCCTTCATGAGACCAATTTCAGCCGTGAGCGACGTGCCCGCTCGGCCAGCAAATAAAAGCGCTGTGACCACGGGCCCCAGTTCGCGCACCAAAGACAGGGTAACCAACAGGCCTAGGGCTTCTTCAGCGCCATAGCGGTTCAACGTGTAATAGCCTTGTAAGCCCAACACAAAGCCAACAAACAAGCCTGAAATGACAATAATGATGAGTGAATAGTTACCAATAAAGTGAATTTGCGTGATGACCAACTGGCCTCGCTTCCACAGTGCGTTGGTACGCAGCAATATTTGCCCAAAAAAACGCGTAAATTGCCCCAGTGCTTGAGCGGTTTCGCGAACCCAGGCGCCAAGTTGACCGACCAGTTTGAGGGCATTCATCAGCGGCGACCTTTTCGATCAAGCCAGCGATCATAGGCGGGTGTAATGGGGTAGTCAAAGGCGACAGGGCCGTCGGGTGCGCCATCAAGAAATTGCCGAACATAAGGGTCAGTTGAATGGCTTAGCGAATCGGGGCTGCCTTGGGCTTTGAGGGCGCCCTGACCCACAATGTAGACAGCGTCAGCAATCGCAAAAGATTCAGCAATGTCGTGCGTAATAAGCACCGAGGCACAGCCTAGACGGTCAGCCAACTGGCGAATTAAACGTGCAGTAACGCCTAAAGAAATGGGGTCGAGTCCAGCAAAAGGCTCGTCGTACATAATCAGCTCGGGGCCGCGAACCACAGCGCGCGCCAAGGCAACGCGTCGTGCCATACCGCCCGAGATTTCAGATAATTTTAAATGGGCAGCCGCTTTTAGGCCGACTGCATCAAGTGTTTCAAGCACCTGAATAAGTAATTCGGCTTCGCTTGAGTGCGTGTGTTCGCGAAGCGGGAAGGCGACGTTTTCAAAGACATTTAAATCGGTAAATAGGGCGCCGTGCTGAAACAACACACCCATGCGTTGGCGCAATGCTTCAAGCTTGACGCGGTTGCCCACATCAATCACCGTGTTAAACACCTTGACCTGCCCCGCCAGGGGGGCGAGTTGCCCGGTAGCCGCCCGCAATAGGGTGGTTTTGCCTGAGCCCGACCCACCCATGATCGCCACCACTTCACCTGCTTTAACGCTAAGTGAAATATCGCTTAAAACAGTGAAGTCACCGTAACCGAGCGTAACGTTGTCAAAAGCTAACGCACAGTGTGCAGTAGTGTGCGACGGTGAAGGGGCAAGTGCGAGGTCTACCATAGAGGGGTATTGTAAACTTAACGTGCTGTTAAATTGCATGGCACGTTAAGTCTTAGGGAATTGACGATAAAAGCTGACTAGCAACAGTAACTTGCGACTATTACTTGCGACAATTCCTTGCAATGACCGTTGGTCGAGTTCGGGGCCTACCAAAGTTATTCACCTTGAGTAGAGAGCGCCCCTAAACGATTTATCGCGGTAATGAGGTCACACCCATCAAAAACTCATCAACTGAACGGGCGCATTGACGACCTTCGCGTATGGCCCAAACCACCAAAGACTGGCCGCGACGCATGTCACCGGCGGCAAACACTTTGGGCACATTGGTTTGATAGTCGTCAGTGTTGGCTTTAATGTTGCCACGGTTGTCAGCCTCGACCCCAAATGCTTTGAGCACATGGTTAATTGGTGCTACAAAACCCATCGCCAATAGAATTAAATCGGCTTTAATTTCAAACTCTGAGTTGGCCATTTCAACCATGTTTGTTTGCCCGGTGGTCTCGTCTTTAACCCACTGAACACGGGCCCCAATCAATTTTTTGACCTGACCTTTTTCACCCTCAATACGCTTGGTGGTGATGGCCCAATCGCGATCGGCACCTTCTTCGTGTGAAGAAGATGTGCGTAATTTAGCGGGCCAGTAGGGCCATGACATTGATTTATTTTCTTCAGCTGGCGGTTTAGGCATTAACTCGATTTGCGTAACCGACACTGCACCGTGACGGTTGCTGGTGCCAACGCAATCAGAGCCGGTGTCACCACCGCCGATCACCACCACGTGCATGCCTTTTGCGATCACTTGATCTTGTACTTTATCGCCCGCCACCACTTTGTTTTGTGGTCGTAGGAAATCCATCGCGTACATCACGCCATTCAGGTCGCGCCCTTCAACGGGCAAATCACGTGGGCTTTCAGACCCGCCAGACAACACAATGGCGTCAAACTCTGCATCTAAATCTTCAGGTGTTTTAACCAGCAAACCGTTGGCAGCGGGGTCTTTTGGTGAACCAATATAAGTGCTTGGGCAGAACGTAACGCCCTCGGCTTGCATTTGCGCCACACGGTTATCGATCAAATGCTTTTCAAGTTTAAAGTCAGGTATACCGTAGCGAAGTAAACCGCCAATACGGTCTTGCTTTTCAAACAACGTGACGTCGTGACCCGCCCGAGCCAATTGTTGTGCTGTGGCCATACCGGCTGGGCCTGAACCTACTACCGCGACTTTTTTGCCCGTTTTGACTGCAGGCATTTCAGGCGTAACCCAACCTTCTTCCCAACCGCGATCAATAATTGCGTGCTCAATTGATTTGATGCCAACCGGTGCATCGCTAATATTTAGCGTGCAGGCAGCTTCGCACGGTGCGGGACAAATGCGACCCGTAAATTCGGGGAAGTTGTTGGTTGAATGCAGAACTTCAAGCGCCTCGCGCCATTTTTTCTTAAAGACTAAATCATTCCAGTCAGGAATAATATTGTTGACGGGGCAACCGGTATTACAGAAGGGTATGCCGCAATCCATGCAGCGCGCACCCTGCTTGCTGGCCTCGTCTTCAGTCAGGTGAACAATAAATTCACGCCAGTGCTTAACCCGTGTGAGCGGGGCTTCAGCCACTTCTTGTAAGCGCTCAAGTTCAAGAAAACCGGTAACTTTACCCATGATGAAGAACCTTTTTATAAATAGACGATGAACAAAATATAGAGTGCACCGTAGAAATCATGTTGATAAGAAATAGATCTAAAAAGTTAAAACGCTATAACGTTAAGCTGCTTGCGATGTCACTTGGGCAGCCTGCCACATTTCAGCCAGTGCACGGCGGTAGTCAACCGGCATCACTTTTACAAAGTGCCCACGAGCCGAGGCCCAATTGCCCAATATGTCTCGCGCTCTAAAGCTGCCTGTATATTTAAAGTGATTTTCAATTAATGTTTTTAAAATAACGTCGTCAGTTTCACGTGACGTTTCGCGTGAAAGGCTGTGCCAAATCTCAATACCTTGTGTGGTTTTTTGATTTGCGCTACTCAACACAGGTTCAAGATCGACCATGGTGCGGTTACAGTTTTCAGCAAACCGGCCTTCAGGGTCAAACACATACGCCACACCACCCGACATACCGGCTGCAAAGTTACGACCGGTTTGGCCCAGCACCACAACTGTGCCGCCCGTCATGTATTCGCAACCATGGTCGCCATTGCCTTCAACCACGGTGGCAGCGCCTGAATTACGCACGGCAAAACGTTCACCGGCTACACCGTTAAAGTAAGCTTCACCACCGGTTGCGCCATAAAGCACGGTGTTACCGACAATAATTTGCTCAGGACCAAAACCACGGAAGTCGTTGGGTGAGCGCACAATAATGCGGCCACCGGCTAAACCTTTACCCACGTAGTCGTTGCCTTCGCCTACTAAATCAAGCGTAATGCCGTGTGCTAAAAACGCACCAAAGCTTTGACCTGCCACACCATTGAGTTGAATATGAATGGTGTTTTCAGGTAGGCCTTCTTGACCATAACGCCGAGCCACTTGGCCTGACAGCATGGCACCGACGCTACGATTGCGGTTACGAACCGGCATGATGAACGAAACATTTTCACCCCGCTCAATCGCCGCTTTGCTACGTTCGATTAATTGATGATCAAGTGCGGCCTCAAGACCATGGTCTTGCACTTCAGTTTGGCGGCGAGCACCTACAATTGTAGGGTTAAAAAATATTTTGTCGAAATTTAAGCCGCGCGATTTCCAGTGGTCGCTGCTGTTGCGAGTATCAAGCAAATCAGTACGGCCAATTAAATCGTCAAAATGTTTAATGCCTAATTGCGCCATTATTTCACGAACTTCTTCCGCAACAAAAAAGAAGTAGTTCACAACGTGTTCAGGTTTACCATTAAATTTTTGACGCAACACGGGGTCTTGCGTGGCAACACCCACTGGGCATGTGTTGAGGTGGCATTTGCGCATCATGATGCAGCCTTCAACGACTAAAGGTGCGGTTGCAAAACCAAATTCGTCAGCACCCAACAACCCAGCCACCACCACGTCACGACCGGTTTTCATTTGACCGTCAGCTTGCACACGAATGCGGCTACGCAGATTGTTTAAAACCAAGGTTTGCTGGGTCTCAGCCAAGCCTAATTCCCAAGGCGTACCGGCATGTTTAATAGAAGAAATCGGTGATGCACCGGTACCACCGTCGTGACCGGCGATGGTCACGTGGTCAGCTTTTGCTTTGGCAACACCCGTTGCAACCGTACCCACGCCGACTTCTGACACCAACTTCACCGAGATAGACGCCCGCTCGTTGACGTTTTTAAGGTCGTGAATCAGTTGGGCTAAATCTTCAATCGAATAAATATCGTGGTGTGGAGGGGGTGAAATCAAACCCACGCCCGGTACTGAACAGCGAAGTTTTGCAATGTACTCAGACACCTTATGACCAGGCAACTGACCGCCCTCGCCTGGCTTGGCACCTTGTGCCATTTTGATTTGAATTTGATCGGCGCTTGATAAGTACTCAGCACTCACACCAAAGCGACCAGACGCCACCTGTTTAATGCGTGAACGTAAGGAATCGCCTGCTTTAAGGGGAATGTCAGCCACGACGCGGTCTGCACCCAAAATAGACGCTAACGTATCTTGGTTGGTAATGCCACTGCTACCTGTTTGAATTTCTTTACGGTAGCGTAAGTCGTCTTCACCGCCTTCACCGGTATTTGATTTGCCACCAATGCGGTTCATCGCAACGGCTAACACGGCATGCGCTTCAGTTGAAATAGAACCCAAAGACATGGCACCCGTTACAAAACGCTTCACAATTTCTTTCGCGGGTTCGACTTCATCTATTGAGATGGCTTGTGCCGGGTCAACTTTGAATTCAAACAAACCACGCAGTGTCATTTGACGACGACTTTGGTCGTTAATCAGTTGTGCGTACTCTTTATAGGTGGTGTAGTTGTTGCCACGGGTTGCGTGCTGAAGTTTGGCAATTGAGTCGGGTGTCCACATGTGATCTTCACCGCGCACACGAAAGGCGTATTCACCCCCGGCATCAAGCGCGTGCTCGAGTACAGGGTCGTCACTGAAAGCGGCACGGTGTGTACGCAGGGCTTCTTCAGCCACTTCAAAAATACCAATGCCTTCGATGTTACTGGCGGTACCTGCAAAGTATTTTGTGACAAAGACCGATTGCAAACCCACCGCTTCAAAAATTTGAGCGCCGCAGTAAGACATGAACGTCGAAATACCCATTTTTGACATGACTTTGTTCAAGCCTTTGCCAATTGCCTTGATGTAATTTTTGATTGCTTTAGCGGCGTGCTCTGCATCGTCAGCTGTGGTTTGAATCGATTCAAACACCAAATACGGGTGAATCGCTTCGGCACCAAAACCGCCAAGCAATGCAAAATGGTGCACTTCACGTGCTGAACCGGTTTCAACCACTAAACCGGTGCTGGTGCGAATGCCGGCACGTATTAAATGTTGGTGAATGGCCGAGGTGGCCAACAATGCGGGTATGGCAACCTGGTCAGGGCCCACATGACGGTCTGACAAAATCAACACATTAAAACCGCTGTGCACGGCATCAGTGGCGCTGGCACATAAAGCCGCTAAGCGCGCCTCAATACCTTCCGCACCCCAAGCGCTGGGGTAAGTAATGTCGACTTCGTAGCTACGAAACTTATTGCCCGTGTACTGCGCCACAGAACGCAATTGTGCCATCGCATCTTGATCTAAAACCGGTTGTGCAATTTCAAGACGCAACGGTGGGTTGACGTTATTGATATCAAGCAAATTAGGTTTGGGGCCAATGAACGACACCAAAGACATCACCATCTGTTCGCGAATGGGGTCAATGGGTGGGTTGGTAACCTGGGCGAACAGCTGCCGAAAGTAGTTATAAAAAGGTTTAGAACGGTTTGACAGCACCGCTAAGGGTGAGTCGTTACCCATTGAGCCCGTGGCTTCTTCACCGTTTGCCAACATCGGTTCAAGCACAAATTTAAAATCTTCTTGCGTCCAGCCAAACGCTTGTTGCTGATCAAGCAACGGTACCTTTGAGCGAATACCCTCAAGCACTGATGCTTCAGGCTTGGGTAACGACTCAAGTTTGACCCTTAGGCGATCGATCCATTGGCGATAAGGGCGGCTGTTTGAAAGCTGCGATTTAATTTCTTCGTCTTCAATGATGCGACCTTGTTGCAAGTCGATCAAGAACATTTTGCCAGGCTGCAAACGCCATTTTTTAACGATACGATTTTCAGGAATCGGTAAGGTACCGGCTTCAGA
>JBDNHM010000324.1:0-54291 GCA_041688825.1 Burkholderiaceae bacterium
GGCTGAGCTTGGTGAGGCTAAGCTTGGTGAGGTTGAGCTTTGTGGGGTTGAGCTTTGTGCATCATCTTAAATATTTCCATTTAAAATATTTTTAATTCGGTCGTGCAAGCCCGGCCCAAAGTTTTTTTCTACCCATTCATCGTCATATAGGTGGGCGTAACGGTTACCGGCATCGCATAACAAGGTCACAATGCTGCCTTGCAAATTGTTTAGTGCCATCTCTTGGCTTAAGCGTAATACACCCATCAAATTAGTGCCGGTTGAAGGGCCAACATGTCGGCCTAACCAAGTTGATAACACCCGCATGGCAGCGACTGAATCAAGATCAGGAATGGGCAAAATACGATCAACCGCCGACCTGATAAAAGATGCTTCAACACATGGGCGACCGATGCCTTCAATGCGACTGCCGCGGTCTGATTTTAAAGTGACATCGCCTGTTTGGTGAAACGCCGTAAACACTGAAAACTCAGGGTCGACCACAGCAACTTGAGTTGGGTAGCGTTGATATCGAACGAAACGACCAAACGTAGCAGACGTACCCCCCGTGCCCGCCCCCACGATCACCCAAGAAGGTATGGGAAACCTTTCGCTGCGCATTTGCGCAAACACTGATTCAGCAATATTGTTGTTGCCGCGCCAATCAGTCGCCCGCTCAGCATATAAAAACTGATTCATAAAATGGCCTTCCGTTTCTTGCGCAAGGGTTGTGGCGGCTTGGTGTACTTGGTTTGCATGATCAACAAAATGAACTTTGCCGCCGTAAAAGCGAATCAGGTCGCATTTATATTGTGCGGTAGCTTGTGGCACGACCGCTATAAATGGCAGGCCAAGTAGGCGTGCAAAATACGCTTCGCTGATTGCGGTCGACCCTGATGATGCTTCTACAATGGTGGTGTCTTTTTTTACCCAACCATTACATAAAGCATATAAAAAAAGTGATCGTGCTAAGCGGTGCTTTAAACTGCCGGTTGGGTGGGTTGATTCATCTTTAAAGTAAACATCAATATTGGGGTGGTGTAGGGGCGCTGACAACTGAATGGGCACCAGGTGGGTATCGGCCGACCGCAGATAATCGGCTTCAATTTGCCGTACGGCATGATCAACCCAAACACGATGGCTTACAGGCATGAGAAAGGCTCCGATAGTTCTGTTAAACGCGATAACACCCAGTTTGATTCAACATCATTTAAATTTAAGCTTGGCTCAGTCAGTACGGCGGTTATGCGCGGCAAGGCAATGTCAACCGGTATGCCGTGTTCGGCCATTTTGTCGCGCAGTTGATCAAACAGCAACTGTGACAGGTCTTCGCAATAATCGTACCGTGTTTCGATTTCTTCACGCGACGCAATGGGTTTAGTTTTGCCTGGCGGTACAAATAAGGCAATAAAAGATGGTGGCACAAATATTTGCCTGTCGTCATTCATTTTTTGTCGTCATTCACAATTTAGTCACTCATTAACGTCGAACAATCACGACGCCTATCTGCGCTTACGCAATCTAAGCACAGCACCCAAGCCGTTTAGTCATCTTTACACTTAACCACCGCAATAAGCCTAGGGGGCTTGCCATCGACGGCTTCAAATGCGGTTGATTTTAAAACGGTACAGCCTGACACCAAGACAATCGCCTGAAGCTGCCTATCGATAAGTGCGGGTGTGTCTTCAGACCAACTGACGTTGCCACCCGCCACTTCCCACGTACCATCGTTAAGTTTTAAAACGCTCATACGCTGCCCTTCTAAAACAATCACATGACGGTTAGGTGATTGATGATAATAAACATCATTTTGGCAGCCAACCATTAGCGCGCTGAAAAGACACACGGGCACTAAAAAACGTAAATGATTTATGAGTTTTGTCATGTTAGTTCGATTTCTTGAGACGTGACTTCTATCTTGAGTGTGTGTGCACCACCCCCACGAATCAACCCACGTAAAGGTGATACATCACCAAAATCACGGCCATATGAAAGGCGCACATAGCTTAGATCAGCGATGGCTTGATTGGTAGGGTCAAGCTCAAGCCAACCGCCTGGTGCGCCCGGGCAATAGGCGTTAACCCATGCGTGCGATGCATCGGCCCCACGTAACTTAAGTTGCCCCTCGGGTGGCTTGGTTAATAAATAACCACTGACATATTGTGCAGGTAAACCAATGGCTCGTAAGCAACCGACCATAATGTGAGAAAAATCTTGGCAGACACCCGCACGTTGTGTAAAAACATCTGCGAGCGGGGTGTGAATTTCTGTTGCCTGGGGGTTGTAAACGAAGTCTTGAAAGATACGCTGATTAAGCTCAACAAGCGCGTCACCAATGTTGCGTTTGAAGGTAAATGATTGCATCGCGTAATCGTGTAAATCACGAAACCAAGGTATAAAAGGGCTGGGCCAAATAAACTCTGCTGCCGGCGCGTAGGGCTGCTCAAGAGAGTAGATCATGGCATCTTTTACTTCTTGCCAAAGGGGTGTTTTAGTCGGCTCAAAATTAATATAGCGGGGCTTATTCAATACCTCACAATTTAATTTCACAATAAGTTCTTGATGTGGTTTTACGAAATTAAAGAAGGTCCGTTTATTACCAAATGCATCGTCATTCACCACTTGAAAATCAGGTGTCGGGGTAATATTTAAACTTGATTTAACGACCTGTTGCCAACCCTTACTGAGCGGCTGTAAATAGGCCAAGTGGTGGGCGAGCTCAACCGGTTGGAAATATTGGTAAATGGTGTCGTGCTCGACTTGAATGCGCATCATGAGGAAAAAAACCTTTCTTCTGCGTGCACAAAGAAACGTCTTGTAATTTGCTCTGAAATTTGATCACTAATGTGTCGCATACTAAACGCATAGTTTAACAACGACTGCTCATTGGGCGCACTGGTGGGTATTAAATTAAGCTTGTCAGGTATTTGTGCATGCGAAGGCAAATTCATCAGCTCAGCATTCAATTGTTCAACAATGCAATTAATGGCACGAGGGTTGGTTTTATCAACAATTAACAAATCTAACAAGGCCGCGTTATCTTGTTGTCTTTGAAACCGACTGCGAAAGGTAATGACGCTATCAAATAAAACCAATAATGAATCAAAACCTCGTGACGTCTTAACCGCTTCATGGTGAAAAAATGTATTTAAAATATTTGACATGGTTGATAGTCGTTCAACATATCGACCAATCATTAAAACGTGCCAACCTAAATCACGCGTCATACGGTCTGACTGATAACCCACCAACGCTGCCAAATAAATTTCCACATCATCAAGCATTTGTATGGCGTTAACTGACCGAAGCGTACCCAACACATCTTGTGCTTGAGCAATATTGGTTCGCTGCAAGAGCTTAGCTTTTATGCGGGCCGGTATACCGACATGCTCGGGTGGCAATCGATCGCGCACTGATCGTATGACATTTTCTAAGGCATCGACTGTATCAAATATGCCATAAGCACCGCGCGTATTAATTTGTGAAACCAATGCATCACCAAAGACCAATGGCATCGTCGATATGCTGGGTGTTTGAGGTGGAACCAAGCGCATGACTGATGCCAAATCGCTCATCGCTTGGCCTAACTCGGGCTGATTATCTTGTTGATTGGTGCTGAGCAACACAAGCGATTCACGCGCAACTCTGATGGTGTTTTCAAGTCGTTCGGTGTAGCGCCCCATCCAGAATAAATTTTCTGCTGAGCGGCTTGATACCAATTCATTTTCTGCTTGCCAACGAGGGCGCGCAATGCGGTTAGAAAGCATTGAGTAAGTATTGACGTTTTCTTTTGATATGACCCATGTGTCTAAAGTACTGCCACCACTTCGCATTGACACCAAATGCGGGTCAAGTGATGCAATCCGAGTCATGGCGCCTGGCATGACTTGCCATGTGCCATCTGCGCCGGCTATTGCATAGAACCTAAGCATGGCGGTACGGGGAATGATTTCGCCGTTGCTCCAGGTGGGCACTTGAGAAAACGGCAAATAGGCTTGCGTTGTATAAATCGAGGGTTGCGCGTTGATGCGCTGGCGCCAGCTTTCTAACTCATCAACATTGAGCAGGCTGCCAATAGCTGGGTCAAAGTGTTGCGCCACGGTTCTGGGTACAAAGGTCGGTTTAATAACTTGACTGCGCAACATCGGTGAAACATTTTGCCACGCGGCAGGTTCGCCACACCACCAACTGTGCAGCGAGGGCATTTCGAGGGGGCTTGCTAATAAATGCTCACTGATAGCTGGCAAAAAGCCCTGTATAGCGGGTGATTCTAAAAAGCTAGTGCCCAATGCGTTTGCCATCACAACCTTGCCTGCTCGCACGGCTTGTAACAAGCCGGGGGTACCCAATGCCGAGTCAGCTCTTAACTCAACCGGGTCACAAAAGTCATCGTCTAAGCGTCTGAGCAAGCCGTGAATACGCTGCAAACCCTGCAAAGTTTTTAAATATACTTTCTCGTCACGTACGGTTAAGTCTGCCCCCTGAACAAGGGGTATACCTAAGTAACGCGCTAAATACGCGTGTTCAAAATAGGTTTCATTAAAGGGGCCAGGGGTTAGTAAAGCAAAGCGTGGTACACCCTCTGCAATGGCGCTGGCGGCTGATTCTAAGGAGTCAAGTAGCCGACGATAGCTTGCACCAATATGTTGCACTTGCATGTTGCGGTAGGTGTCTGGAAACATTCTTGAGGTGATCAACCTGTTTTCAAGTATGTAGCCCAACCCTGAAGGCGACTGGGTGCGCTGACCCACCACCCACCATTGACCGTCCGGGCCTCTAGCCACATCAAACGCGACCGCATGTAAGTAAATGCCGTTAAGTGGCTTAACGCCTTGCATGGCGTGCAAGTAGCCTGGGTTACCTAAAACGAGTGCACTGGGTAAATAATTACCCTTTAATAAGTTTCGCTCACCATATACATCTTGCAAGATACCATTCAAAATTTTGGCTCTTTGTGCCAACCCACTACTAATGTGCGCCCATTCTTCGGGGCCAATGAGCATCGGTATGACATTGAGCGACCAAGGCCGTGACAACTGCATATCTGCGTAAACGTTATAAGTAATACCGTTTTGTTCAATCAGCTGACTCACCGTTTCGGTGCATTCATTTAGGCCTTGAAGCCCTGTTTCACCCAAATCATTAAAAAACTGCTGCCAAACCGGACGTATTTCACCTTGCTCACCACGTAATTCATCAAAATGCCCGTTTTGAGCAGGTTGGGCACGATGCGAGACCTGTTCAATGACATCGACATTTGTTTGGCTTGAGGCGGCGGGCGTTTGAACCATTGGCGTAGTTGCGGACATGTTTGGAATGCACTGGTATTATTAAAATGACGATGATGTAGTTTAAGGCGAAACTAAGCTTCTTGAATATGTGAGAACAATTTCATGGTTATGAATACGAGTGCGACTGCTTTTGATGAAATGGTTACTAATGCAGCTGAAAGTGTCGCACAATCAATTATTCAGTCGGGCGGGGTTAGGCCACATTACCAAATTATTGCAAACTGGCTAAAAGAACAGCAAGACGCTGCCTTACGTGCGCGTCACGATGAAGCTGAATTGTTATTTAGGCGTGTCGGCATTACTTTTGCTGTGTACGGCAATACCGACGGTACTGAACGCACGATACCTTTTGATGTGTTGCCTCGTTTGTTTACGGCTCAAGAATGGCGGCGTTTAAAAACGGGCGTGCAGCAACGTGTGCGAGCACTAAATATGTTTTTGCATGATGTGTACCACGACCAACGCATCATTCGCGACAAAACTGTTCCCGCTGAACAAATTTTAACGAACGCCCAATATCGCCCACAAATGCAGGGCGTTCCTGTTCCAAATAATATTTATGCACATATTGCTGGCATTGATATTGTTCGCGCAACACTTGGCACTGAAGCCGGTGAATTTTTTGTTTTAGAAGATAATCTGCGTGTACCTTCAGGTGTGTCATACATGATTGAAAATCGCAAAATGATGATGCGATTGCTTCCTGATTTAATTGCAAAGCACCGTGTTGAACCCGTCGCACATTACCCTAGCCTGTTGCTTGACACGTTACGGCAAGCCGCTACACGACCCGATGCATTCGTTAATGTTGTGGTCTTAACACCTGGCATGTATAACTCAGCCTATTTTGAACATGCTTTTTTAGCCCAACAAATGGGTGTTGAGTTGGTTGAAGGCAGCGACTTAGTTGTTAAAGACGATGTCGTTTTTATGCGAACCACCCAAGGTTTACGCAAAGTTGATGTCATTTACCGACGCGTTGACGACGACTATCTCGACCCCGAGGCATTTAGGTCAGACTCTACATTAGGCCCGGCTGGTTTGTTGCGCGCCTATCAAGCGGGCAATGTGGCCATATGTAACGCCATCGGTACAGGTGTGGCTGACGACAAATCAATTTACCCATACGTGCCCGACATGATTCGCTACTACTTAAGCGAAGAACCGATCTTGTCAAATGTACCCACGTACTTGTGTCGCCGCCCCAAAGAGCTTGATTACGTGCTGGCCAATATGCATCAATTGGTTGTTAAAGAAGTGCATGGTGCAGGGGGCTATGGCATGCTGATTGGCCCTGCAGCGAGCCAATCAGAAATTGAAACTTTCAAAGCGCGAGTGCGCGCCAAACCCGACAACTATATTGCACAACCCACGTTATCTTTATCAACCTGCCCAACCTTGGTTGAGTCAGGCATAGCGCCTCGCCATATTGATTTGCGACCCTTTGTTTTATCAGGAAAAGAAGTGCGGCTTGTGTCGGGTGGCCTCACACGTGTAGCGCTTACAGAGGGCTCATTGGTCGTCAACTCTTCGCAAGGTGGTGGCACCAAAGATACCTGGGTCATCGGTTAACAAGGAACTTTTCATTCATGCTTTCAAGAACAGCTGATCATTTGTTTTGGATGTCTCGTTACACCGAACGGGCTGAAAATACTGCCCGTATGCTCGACGTTAATTATCAAATGTCATTGATGCCACAATCAGAAAAAACGGTAGAAGCCGCTTGGCGTGCTTTGCTTGATTTGTCTGAACTAACAGATGATTTTTTAACTCATTATGAAACCATTACGCCAACCCATGTGATGAACTACATGGTGCAAAATACCGAGAACCCTTCATCGATTATTTGCTGCTTACAGTCTGCTCGCGAAAACGCTCGCGCTGTGCGTGGCACCATGACAACTGACCTGTGGGAAAGTATCAATACCACTTGGCTGGAAGCACAAAAGAAAATTAAGCAGGGCACATTAAATGTGGCTCCTACTGATTTTTTTGAGTGGGTCAGATTTAGGTCTCATCAATCACGGGGTGTTCACATTGGCACCATGCTACGCGATGAAGTGTATGACTTTATTGGTCTAGGCCTTTACCTAGAACGTGCAGACAATACAGCACGTTTACTTGATGTTAAGTTTGTTACCGCACAAACGTTCGAAGGTGATTTAACAGATGTTGACGAATTTTATTATTGGGCTGCGATTTTGCGCTCAGCATCTGCGTTTGAAAACTATCGTAAAGTTTATCGCGATGCAATTAAACCAGAACGCGTTGCAGAACTTATGATTTTAAGTTTAAGTAACCCCCGTTCGTTAGTATCAAGTGTTTCTGACATGGTCAGTGTTTTAAACAGAATTAAGAATTCTCAATCAGGTGTCATTGAGCTCGAGGCGCACAGCTTGTTGTCTGAACTAAGAGATTTATCAATCAACGAGATTTTTGAGCAGGGCATTCATGCGTTTCTAACTGATTATCTTTCTCGCATTAATCGAATCAGTAGCGGCATCAGTAAACATTTTCTGCTACCCCTTGATGAACCCGATGAAAAGTAACCGGCCCGTAACCCGTCCATACACATTGAAGGCTGCGACATACAATTAAGATTATGCGTGGTTTGAAACCTTTTCTGCTCTACAAAATTATCGAACAAGCCGAAACTCAACAGGGTTGGCTTGACGATAACGCGGCTAATCGACTGGCCGTTTCAAAAGCAGAGTCGCCTGATCAATGGCTATTGATTCGCGCGCAGATGCTTAGTGAGCAAGCGCACTTTACGTCGACCCTGAATGCTGTGCGATCAACTGCCGTGGCAGCAAACCTACTTATTTGGGGAATATGTGCAGTCGTTGGTTTTTTAGCGGGCCTAAGCGTATTGGGTTCAGTCAACACGCCCGTTAACGTCTTGTGGGTTGTTCTTAGCTTATTAGGGGTACCCACTTTAACGCTCTTAATATGGGTATTGGCCATGTTAACTGGCAAGCGTTCATCGCCTCATGGCGGGGTATTGGGGCGTACCGTACAAAAATTGTTGCGGCGCTTCACCCATGCCCCACACGTTGAGCTGTTTTGGCAAGCGTGGCATCAAACTACTTCAGCCTCAGGCGCCCAACGTTGGTTATTTAGTATGTTGACACACGGCTTTTGGTTGCTGGCCTTGAGCTTCTCAGTACTCAGTATGGCAATTGCTTTTAGCGTTAAGCATTATGTTTTTTTGTGGGAAACTACTTGGCTTAACCCACAAACCTTCGTGCAGGTTGCATCGTTTTTGAGCGCTATGCCAACACACTTAAATTTAACCATGCCAGACGCATCGCTGATTGCACAAAGTGGTAATACGGCCGTTGATGGGGTGGAAGCCCGTACCCTTTGGGCACGATGGATCATTGCTGTGATTTTGGTATGGGGGGTATTGCCCCGTTTATTATTATTTGTACTGAGCGCTATACGTTGGTACCAAACCACTGCGTACCTTAAACCCCAAACAGCTGATACCTATGCACAGGCCTGTTTAACGCGGTTAGCACGCGTGCAAGCAAGGCTTGAACCCGAAGGCTCACCGGGGTTACCTGATACTTGGCGGGCAACCGCTCAGCCTATCGATTTGACTCAAACAACCGCCGATACTGTGCTACTTGGCATTGAGCTTCCCGCCCTACCTAATTGGGTGAACACGCCTGATGCGCAAGGCACACATACCTTCAATACTTCGTCTGTTTGCAACTGGGTTTCGCTTGGCATCATTGATGACTTAGCCTCACGCGAAGCCGCCTTGCATGCGCTCATGCTACGCCCCCCAAATAAGTTGCTGATTATTTGCGACGCCATGCAAACGCCTGATCGAGGCACATTGCGATTAATTGATAATTTGCAAAAATTTGCTCGCCATAACCATGTGTTGCTTATGCAGGGTACCCAAGGTACGCACGCCGATGTGTGGCGCAAAAGCCTTCATAAAATGGGCTTATCTACCATTTACGCTTTAGACCAAGACGCGACCCGATGGCTCAACGCAACCCCGTAAATGTTGCCGTGGTGGGCCACACCAATACGGGCAAAACATCTTTGCTCAGAACCTTAACGCGTGACACGCAGTTTGGTGAAGTTAACAACGCACCCGGCACAACTCGCCAAGTAGCGGGTGCAGCACATGGGTTAAATGGCCAGGTTGCGCTAGTGTGGTTTGATACGCCAGGCTTAGAAGACAGTGTGGCTTTACGCGACTGGGTAGAATCGCCTGAATCGTTGGGGCCATCGGCGACTTTAAGCGCTTTACCCAAGCAAGATTTACCCCTGCCCAATACGACTCAAACAGCTCAAACTTTACCCTTTTCTCAGGCATCAACTCGACTTGATGGCCCACAAAAAATACAACGCTTTTTAGATTCGCCTTTGGCTCATACACGCTTTGAACAAGAAGCACGGGTACTTGAAAAGGTTTTATCAAGTGATGCCGTGTTGTACGTCATTGATGCGCGCGACGCCGTTTTAGCGAAACACCGAGACGAATTATCACTTTTATCTGCCTGCGCAAAGCCTGTCATTGCCGTTTTAAACTTTACTGCCCCAGCTTCAAATGGGCGCACATCTCATGTTGATCAATGGCTTGAGGCGCTGGCGCGTCAAGGCCTGCATGTAAACGTGCTGTTTGATACGGTGAGCCCAGCGTTAGATGCCGAAAGGGGCTTGTTTGAAGCCTTGGCACAAGTTTTGCCGAAACAACGTTTGCTGTTTAGTGAGCTCATTGAACAAACGCAAGCGGCGCGAATGACCAGACGTACGCGTGCATTTGAGCTCATTGCTGAATTAATTGTTGACTTGGCTGCTTGGCGCTTGCAGTCAGCAGATAACGAGGCGGCACGTGCGAAAGCACTCGCTACGCAACAAACCCGAGCCCGCGCAAGAGAGCAACAATGTGTCGATGGGTTATTAATGACATACGCATTTAGTCGCCATGATGTACTCAATATGCCCTTAACGCTTACCCAAGGGCGCTGGCAAACAGATCTGTTTGCCCCCGAGGCCTTACGTGAAGTCGGCATTGAGATAACCAAAGGAGCAGCCGCCGGCGCGCTGGCTGGGGCCGCTGTTGATGTCATTACTGGGGGGCTTAGCTTGGGTGCTGGTACCCTGATTGGGGCTGCAACCGGGGCAGGCTGGCAGGGTCTTGAGCGTTGGGGTGGTCAGTTTTTAGGTAAAGTAAGGGGCTATCGCGAACTAACAGTTGACGATGCAATTTTAAAGTTATTAACGCTAAGGCAGCTGCAACTTTTACAAGCGCTTGAACGTAGAGGGCACGCCGCCATCACGCCCGTCTCAATGCAAAACAACCCCAGCCTAGCTGAAACATTGACACCCTTTGCGACTGCGGTGAACACAAGTACTGATGCGGGTAGCGAGGCGATTCCTCGAACTGATAGCGTCGCGGATGCGGGTGCGGGTGCAAACCAAGCAAAAGTTTTTATAAAAACCGTTCGCTTGGCACGTCAGCACCCCGATTGGTCATCGTTGCACGGAACGCCCCACACCTCAGGTGCGAGAGATCGTGCCGTTGGGGTATTGACTGAGGCGTTTGAGGCAAACACAGCGCTTATTAACGCTTAAAACACAACTGCGTTACACTGCCGGCACAGCGTCGCAACGTTCCAGTCCTCGCGACCGTCTTTCGTCATGCATTATTTTAATGCTTTTGGCGTAACACTCCAGCCTTTGGCCCACCTTGATTGGATCTGTCTTCTAGACAGTCGGTGCGCCTACGGAGACTTTTTTGTCAAATATTACTTTTTCTAGCCTGGCTTTAGCTGAGCCGCTTTTGCGTGCACTCACCGAGCAAGGCTATGAAACGCCTACACCGATTCAAGCGAAAGCCATACCGCACGTTTTAGCTGGTCAAGATTTGTTAGCTGCCGCACAAACCGGTACCGGCAAAACCGCTGGCTTTACCTTGCCTATTTTGCAACGCTTGCTTGACAAGCCATTGCAAAATCGCAAGCCTGGTCAACCCCGCGTACTCATTATGACCCCCACCCGCGAGTTAACGGCGCAAGTTGAAGCGTCAGTTAAAACTTACGGTCAACATACCTCGATTAAATCGATGGTGATATTTGGTGGCGTCAATATCAACCCTCAAATCAGTGGTTTACGCAAACCAATCGATATTTTGGTCGCAACCCCAGGGCGCTTACTTGATCATATCGGTCAAAAAACACTTGATTTGTCAGCCGTTGAAATATTGGTACTTGACGAAGCCGATCGTATGCTTGATATGGGTTTCATTCGTGACATTCGCAAGGTGCTCGCGTTACTGCCTAAATCACGTCAAAACCTTTTGTTTTCGGCCACATTTACCGACGAAATTCGTCAACTCGCCCGCGGCGTGTTGAACAACCCCGTTGAAGTTTCAGTTGCTGCCCGCAACACCACAGCAGAGCTTGTTGACCATGTTGTTTACATGGTGCCACAAGCCAACAAGCGCGATGTATTGAGCCATATTATTTCTGAAAGCGGTTGGTATCAAGTGCTGGTCTTTACTCGCACGAAACATGGCGCAAACCGTCTCGCTGAAAAATTAGTCAAAGACGGCTTAACGGCTGCTGCCATTCATGGCAATAAGAGCCAAGCTGCCCGCACCCGTGCGTTAGAAGACTTCAAGTCTGGAAAAGTGGCTGTTTTAGTAGCGACCGATATTGCCGCGCGCGGTATTGATATCGATCAGTTGCCACAAGTGGTCAATTTTGAGTTACCCAACGTGCCAGAAGACTATGTGCACCGTATCGGTCGTACCGGTCGTGCGGGTTCATCTGGTTCAGCGCTGTCATTAGTCGATCGTGATGAGGTCAAATACCTGAAAGCGATTGAACACGTTATTAAACGCACCATTCGGCAAGCCCCCGCGCCTACAGGGTGGACACCTTCTGCACCCAATGCCGCAGACAACGCGCCCCGGCCACCTCAGCAGCGACGCTCAAGCCCCCGCCGCGAAGGTAGCCCAAGCAACGGCAATGCAGGTTCGGGTCGTGCCGCAACCGGTAATGGTCGCTCGGGTGCAGCAGCAGGCTATGGCGCTGGTGCCAACCCAGGTTCACGCACGGGCCCGCGCTCAGGCACAAGTGGCGCCCCACGTTCCGGTCCAAATAGCGCATCGCGCTCTGGAACAAGTGGTGCACCGCGTTCTGGCCCTTCTGGTGCTCCGCGCTCTGGGCCAAGTGGCGCCCCACGATCTGCCCCACGTACGGGTGCACGAACAGCGCCTAGGTCTTCATCAAACTCGCGTTAAATGACGAATGGGGTACCGCTTTAAAATACTTTTAAGCGGTACCTTTTTTATTGTTATCTTTTGTGTGTAGCTACCTATTTTTTTAAGCCTATTGTCGATGTCAAATTCCTCAATCTCTCAAGAAGTTAAGCGCCGCAGAACGTTTGCGATTATTTCGCACCCCGATGCGGGTAAAACCACCCTCACAGAAAAGATTTTACTGTTTGCAGGTGCGATTCAAATCGCTGGTAGCGTGAAAGCCCGCAAAGCGTCGCGGCATGCCGCCTCTGACTGGATGGAAATTGAAAAGCAACGGGGCATCTCGGTTGCTTCATCGGTGATGCAAATAGAGTACCGTGACTGCGTAATCAATTTGCTTGACACGCCGGGTCACCAAGATTTTTCTGAAGATACCTATCGTGTACTGACGGCTGTTGATGCCGCGTTGATGGTGATCGATGCCGCTAATGGTGTTGAGCCACAAACCATTCGTTTGCTACAAGTTTGCCGGGCTCGTAACACCCCCATCATCACATTTATTAATAAGCTTGACCGTGAAGTGCGTGAACCGCTTGAGCTATTGGCTGAAATTGAACAACACTTAGGTATGGACACCGTGCCATTCTCATGGCCGATCGGTATGGGTAAGTCATTTGGTGGCGTGTTTGACTTGCAACGCAATCAAATGCGAGTTTTTAAGCCGGGTCAAGCGCGCCGCGATGACGAAAAAGATGACATCATTCAAGGCCTCAACAACCCGATGATTGCTGAGCGTTTTGGTCAAGCCTTTACCCAAGCAAAATCTGAAATTGAGCTTATTCAAGCGGCTGTCCCCCCATTTGATCATGCTGCGTTTTTAGCTGGTAAGCAAACCCCCGTTTTATTTGGTTCAGCAATTAATAACTTTGGCATTCAAGAGGTGCTCGACACGCTAGTTGAACAAGCCCCACCGCCGGGCCCACGCGAGTCGCTCGAACGTCTAATTGAACCCACCGAATCAAAATTTTCTGGGGTAGTCTTTAAAGTTCAAGCCAACATGGACCCTGCCCACCGTGACCGCGTCGCCTTTGTAAGGGTTAGTTCAGGTCGTTTTGAGCGTGGTATGCGCCTAAAAGTTAGCCGCAACAATAAAGAAATCAGACCTAACAACGTGGTGTCGTTTCTGTCACAACGTCGTGAATTGGTTGATGAAGCCTTTGCTGGCGATGTTATTGGTATTCCAAATCATGGTATTTTGCATTTAGGTGACGTCCTCACTGAAGGCGAAATACTGCACTTTAAAGGCTTGCCTTTTTTTGCGCCTGAGCTCTTTCAAGCCGTTGAGGTCAAAGACCCCTTACGCATTAAACAATTACGTATCGGTTTGACACAGCTGGGTGAAGAGGGGGCGATTCAGGTCTTTAAACCTGTCGCAGCCGGCGGTGCCATGCTGTTGGGCGCTGTTGGACAGCTGCAATTTGAAGTGGTGGCACATCGCCTTAAAGCAGAGTACGGTGTTGAAGCGCGTCTGATGCCATCTCGTTACAGCATGGCACGCTGGGTCAGTGCAGCTGACCCCAAAATATTCAAAGCATTTCTAGACGTTAATGCTTCAAATATTGCCTATGACGTGATTGATGCTCCCGCTTTTATGGCAACCTCAGCGGCTCAATTACGGGTTGCAAAAGAGCGTCACCCCGATGTACATTTCCACACGATGCGTGAGCATGGTGGTCAGGCATCTGCTGACAACACCTAATACCGTTGTATTGGAATTTCAACAAAGATTTTTAGGTTTCACTACAATAAACTCATGTCTTGGCGATTTTTAATCATTGTATTAGTCATCATGCTAGCCGCTGCAGGCATGGCAGGTGTTGGGCTTGGCGAGTGGTTGGTCGCCAAGGCGCCTGGCGCCTCTGAAACGACCCGTGCCAACCTTCCCGAACCCGTTATCAATACTTCACGCGATGCGTCAGGTAGGCTAATTGTTCCTCAAGCGCCACAACCGCTGATTGATGGTGACTTAGGTGTGCCGCCACCGGCCAAAGCGCAGTTATGGGAAGTACAAGGCAATTCTTTGTTTGATGGGTTTATTGACCCTATGGTTATTATTTCGCGCGATGGCCAGTCTTATACCGTAGGCGATATGTTGTCTAAAGCGGGTCAAGACTTACCGCAAGGGCCAACCGACATTCAAACGCTAGATGTCACGCAAGCAGGTGGGGCACGCACGGCTATGGCACCGACTTCTGCGGGGCCAAAACCATTGCCACCACCCCCTTTATCGGCCCCCACTGTTGTCGCGCAAACCAATACGCCCAGCGTCAGGGTGTCATGGCAAGACCAACTGAAAGAAGCCGTTGAAAAGTGCGATGCAGGTAGTTTTTTTGATTTGCCAACCTGCATGGAACGTGCACGTGACCGGTTCTGCACACCCAACAACGCCTGGGGCAAACACCCCCTTTGCCCTGCTCGTTAAGCCAGTGTATTGCGCTCACGCGCTGACGTATTCGACGCCGCGCTGCAGAAATGTTACTCAGTGCTTATTTAAGATGGCTTTGCAGCGCACCCGCCTGCGATTTGCGTAACGCGGCAACCGGTATACGCAAACTCTCTCGGTATTTTGCAATGGTGCGCCGCGCAACTTGAATACCTTCTTTTTCAAGTAAAACAGTCAGCTGTGCATCAGACAAGGGCTTGAGTATATTTTCTTTTTCGATCAACTGACCAATACGTGATTGAATCGCGGTTGACGACGTGTTTTTTCCATCATTCGTATGAATGCTAGTGGAAAAAAACTTTTTTAACTCAACCGTACCCACAGGTGTCAAAATAAATTTCTGCGTCGTGGCACGCGAAATCGTTGATTCATGCATACCCAGCTCGGCTGCCACGTCACGCAGCGTTAACGGCCTCACCGCACCCCAGCCCTGGTCAAAAAATAATTGTTGATGTGTAACCACCACTTTAGCGACTCGTAAAATCGTGTCAAAGCGCTGGCCCACACTTTTTATAAACCCTTTCGCATGCTGCATTTTTTGTATGAGTTCGCTGTGCAAGCCACGCTTACTTTCAGCCAATACATGTGCATACTCGGTGTTAATACGTAACTTTGGCATCACTGCTTCATTCAACATAGGCACCCACGTTGCGTTCACTTTACGCACGATGACATCAGGTATGGCAAAGTCGGCTTCGGGGGTTGTCCAATCGCTGGCGGGTCTGGGGTTTAGCTTTAGCAACAAGGCATGTATTTTACTAATCGTCGCTTCATCTGTGTGTAGCAAGTTGGCTAATCGACCTGTATTACCCGTTGCCAACACGCTGAGGTGATGTCGACACAGTTGATGTGCCAGTAAAAGCTCAGCGGTGTCTACCCATTCTGGCGAATGCTCGGGCACCCAGTGGGTAAGCTGTAAGTCTAAACATTCTGCCAAGTCTCTTGCACCCACACCACAAGGATCAAAGGTATGTAACCGTTTAAGCGCGCTCTGTAATGCTGCGGTGGGTTCATCAACATAGGGAGAAATCATATCGACTATTTCATCAAAATCTTGTGACAACCAACCTGACTCGTCTAGGTTGTCAATTAAAACTTTAACCAACATTGACTCGGTTTCAGGCAAATGACGAATCACACCCAACTGCTGTAATAAGTGATCGCGTAAGGTTACGGGTTGGGCAGACTCTGGTCGATCACTTGAATCATCGTCTAATCGTTGGCCTGCTGCACTGGATATCGTTGCCGTCACGGCTGCGGCCTCTGTTCGCTCAAGCATGGGGTTATCGTCTAGTGCTTTAATAACCTCTTCTTCAAGATCGAGCGCCGACAACTGCAAAACCTTGAGAGATTGTTGCAAAGCAGGCGTCATGGTCAAATTTTGACCTGTACGAAGTTCGAGAAATTGGCTAGCCATGGGTACAATGTAAAAATGAATGCTGCAACGCGATATACGACTGTACAACAAGACGCTCGGTTTCTTGCCTCTTTGGCCAGACGCCTCTTATGGGTTCGTCTGGTTTGGCGCGCCATTGTGCTCATTGCCAGTGTTGGGTTGGGTATTGTGCTCGCAAAATGGGTACTCAATTTTGGTGCGCAAGTCAGCTACGCTGGTTTTGAAGCGCTTGGCCCCCAAGTTGTAACCGTACTGACGCGCATCAACCCTTATATTTGGTGGGCTGTTGTCATGGTTGGCGTGCTCATCATGCTGTCTTGGCTTCGTCGTGGTTACGAACACAGTCTGGCTAAAGGCAAGTCAATAATTGTTTCCATCACCGACACACAGTTAATCGTGTCAAGGGTGTCAAACAACACCTTAGATGTCATTCAATGGGCCTGGAATGTTGATCGTGCCCCACTTACCGTGGGTGATTTACAACGCGCCATAACATTAGTACGCGGCGGCAAAGCCGACCAACTTAAGTTGGCGCGTGCACAAGCGCAGCTTATTGAAAGCGCTCTGTCTGAGCAACCCACTGCATTTCAAAATGTGTTGTTTGAGCCATCGCTAAAGGTTGAACCAGACTTAAATATGCCTGCCATCAACACCAAAGCGCTCTAGTACAGTCAATAAAACTTGCAGATCTGCTCAATTTATGTTCGACTAGACATATGAGTCACTTACCTCATCTCACACCGTTTGTTGCTTCCCGCTTGGTTGGGGGTTGCAATTGCGCGTCTATAGTATTGGCTTGCGCCTCTGCGCTACTTCGACTAGACCTAATGATCGGTTGCCGGGCCTCGCGCTAAAGTGGCCGCTCGACAACCCATTGCCACAGGTTCTTAGTCTACTGATTCATACCATTTAGCATTATCAAATATCATCGCATGACAAAAGTGTTTAAGCCATTGTCGAATGATATTCACGTTATGAGGTTCTAAAAATGCTTTCAAACCCAGCAAAAAAATATATTCCCTTCAAGCCTTTTGAACACGATTTTACAGCGCGCACTTGGCCTAGCAAGCGTATTACGCACCCACCCATCTGGATGAGCACCGATCTGCGCGACGGCAATCAATCGTTGATTGAGCCCATGAGTGTTGAGCGTAAAATTCGTTTTTTTGACCTGTTACTTCGTATCGGTTTTAAAGAAATAGAGGTGGGGTTTCCGTCGGCATCGCAAACTGATTTTGATTTTGTACGAAAGTTAGTTGATGAAAACCGCATACCTGACGACGTCACGATTATTGCCCTCACGCAAGCACGCGCTGATTTGATTGATCGCACCGTTGATGCGGCGGCGGGTGCTAAGCGCGCCATGATTCACGTATATAACGCCACCGCCCCGTCTTTCCGAAAAATTGTTTTTAATATGTCGCGCGAACAAGTCACTAAAGTGGCAACTGATGGCACCCGTTTTGTAAAAGAAAGCGTCAAGCGTTACCCCCAAACAGATTGGCGATATCAGTACTCGCCTGAAGTATTCAGCACTACTGAGCCTGATTTTGCGCTGTCTGTATGCAACGCGGTCACTGAGGTGTGGCAACCCACGATTGATAAAAAAATTGTGTTTAATTTACCCGCGACCATTGAAGCGACCACGCCCAATATGTATGCTGATCAAATTGAATACATGCATACCCATTTGAATAAGCGTGATTGTGTGGTGGTCAGTGTGCACCCCCACAATGACCGCGGCACAGCTGTAGCCGCTGCTGAGTTGGCCATTATGGCTGGCGCTGACCGAGTTGAGGGCTGCTTGTTTGGAAACGGTGAGCGCACTGGCAACGTTGACTTGGTGACGCTTGCTTTAAATCTGTATACGCAAGGCATTCACCCTGGTTTAGATTTTTCTGATATTGATGAAGTGGTACGTGGGGTTGAATATTGCAATCAGTTGCCGGTTCACCCCCGCCACCCTTATGCAGGCGATTTGGTCTTTACCGCTTTTTCAGGTTCACACCAAGACGCCATTAAAAAAGGCTTTGCCATACAAAAGTCTGATGGCATTTGGGAAGTGCCCTACTTGCCCATCGACCCCGCTGATGTTGGCCGTAACTACGACGCAGTCATTCGGGTTAACAGTCAGTCAGGCAAAGGTGGTGTGTCATATTTGCTTGAACAAGAGCATGGCATGGTTTTACCACGTCGTTTACAAATTGAATTTAGCCGGGCCATTCAGCGGGTGACCGATGAAACTGGCAAAGAGGTCAATGCCGAAGCGGTTTACAGTATTTTTGATAAAGAATATTTGTCACAAACGCACCCCTGGAAGCTGGTTAGACACACCATCACCGGCAACCCCAATGGTGCTGAGGGCCAAACTTTTTCAATTGATGTCGTATTTGATGTTGATGGTGAGAAAAAGAGCTTGCAAGGTTACGGTGATGGCGCGATTTCGGCGTTTGTGAATAGCTTGGGGTTGCCACTTCGTATTGTTGATTACCATGAACACGCCATTGGTTCAGGTACCGATACGCGGGCTGCGTGCTATGTTGAAGTCAAAATGGGTGATCACCCTTCAGGCTTCGGTGTGGCGACTGATCGCGATATTGTGACGGCGTCGTTTAAAGCAGTATTAAGCGCTGTCAACCGCCATATCGCGCAGCAGTTGGTGACGGCTTAACAATCTATAAGTGGTTCGGGCCCCGTATCAATCGCTAAAAAGATTTCGTTTGCGCGGGGTTGTGGCAGCGATTTTTGCTGTGCCAGCTGGGTCAAGCAATCAATAAACGGTTGGGAGTCTTGAATGTTTAAAGCCCCAAGGTCGTAGACCTCCATCCATGTTTCACGGCCTTCTTTATCATGGGTAGGGCGTTTAAATAACTGGCATCGTACGCCTGCAAACTCAGCTGCAATATCTAACTGCAAAGCGGCCACATCGTTCTTAAGTTGATTAGCGGTGTGAGGTATAAATTTATAATAAACATACACAAACATTTTATTTGCCCAGCCCATTCCAACGACTGATTAAGTTGTGTTCCAGCCCATACAAGTCTAGTGCGCGACCTACGGTGTGATTAATGATGTCATCAACCGTTTGAGGTTTCGCATATAAAGCCGGAACAGGTGGCATGACAATGGCGCCGTTTTCTGTCACTTGCGCCATACTTTTAATATGACCGGCATGTAGCGGGGTTTCTCTAAATAATAAAACCAAGCGCCGGCGTTCTTTCAACATCACGTCTGCAGCTCTAGAGATTAAATTGCGAGTCGTACCCCATGCTATTTCAGACAGTGTGTTCACTGAGCAGGGCGCAACAATCATGCCTAAGCTTAAAAATGAACCTGATGCAATGGTGGCGCCAACATTTTTATATGCGTGCTTTATTGTGGCAAGAGATTCCACAAAAGCTGGGGTGTAATCTGTTTCAGCCGCCATGGTAATTTTGGCTGAGTCACTCATAATTAAATGGGTTTCAACGTCTAACATTTTTAATGTTTCTAATAAGCGCACGCCATACACTGTGCCCGATGCGCCGGTAATAGCCACAATTATTCGCTTGGGTACGCTCATATTTTTACTCTTTGGTTAATCATCATGGTGTTTTGTTACGTGTTGTCTTGTCAATGTAACGCACAATAGCAAGCAAGTCTTGACGAGCGCTTGATCGCCTTCAATGCCATAAATCTGAACGATCAGGTATGTTTGTCTTGCGCTGCTCTGGCACGGTTTGTGTTCACATCACTCATCACTGCATCGTGCAAAATATTTGACTGCAAATCATCTAGCTCTTGCTGAACAAACCCAGCAGCGCGACGGGCTTCAATATTGAAGGGCGCTTTTAATTTGGGGGCTCGATGCGTTTTAGAAAGGGTTCGGTAAGTTTGTATGGGGTCTAGGTTGCGCACAGTACACAGCCAACGATACCAGTGGTTACCAATGGCTACGTGACCAATTTCATCTTTCAGTATGCGATCAATAATGGTTGCGCCAACAGGGTCGCCTGCACTTGAAAGCTTGTGCCGAACGGCTGGGCAGGCATCTAGACCTCGCGCTTCTAGTGTGCGAGGCACCAATGCCATGCGCGCCAAAACATCATCAGCGGTGCGATAAGCCATTTCCCACAGGCCATCGTGGGCGGCAAAGTCGCCATACTTAAAGCCCAGTGATTGCAGGTGTTGTGTAAGCAGCGTAAAGTGAATGGCCTCGTCTTGCGCCACCTTTAACCAGTCGCTGTAGAACGTTTGCGGCATGTCAGTAAAGCGCCATATGGCATCAAGGGCTAAGTTAATGGCGTTAAATTCAATGTGTGCCACAGCATGAATCAATGCCGCTAAACCTTCAGGGGTGTGCACACTTCTTGAACTCAGGCTTATCGGGTCAACCAACTCAGGTCGAGCAGGGCGACCCGGTTGGTTAGGGGGCGTTGGGGGCGTTTCGCCGATCGTTGCATTTGATCTAATCACTGAGGTCTGATCACCTTGCATCTTTTGTAAGGTAATAGGCATTGCTGCAGTCGTTAATGTAGGCGTCGATACAACAGGCAATAAACGTGCGGTCTCTTTAGCACTGAGGCCCATGGCCTTTACCATGATGCATTTTGCAATCGGGTCGGGTTCAAGCCATGCTAAATAAGCGGCGTTTGGTAATGCTTGCGGCATGTGTGTGTCGTTTGTGTCGTTTGTGTCGTGTGTATCGTGTGTATCGTGTGTGTCGATTCTGTCAACTCTGTCAAAGGGAAGGCTTGTGGGATTTCAAAACTGTATTCATATGAGAAAACCAAGGGTGAAGAATAATCTAAGCCAATGACTTGATATGATTACAGTTATGAACACATCTTATTCTATGCGAATACCAAAGTCGGCCTTATTCCCAGGCTTATTAGGCTTAATCCCTTTTTATATTTTGGCGCTGTCTAGCTTCGCTTCGCTAGGGCTTCCCCCCGTCATCGCGCTGCTAGGTATGGTTACCTATGGGGCGGTGATATTAAGCTTTATAGGGGCTATTTGGTGGGGTGTTGCGATTCACGCGCCCAAGGGTAGGCTTCGTACCAGCCTATTTGTTTGGAGCGTCATACCCGCACTAATCGGCTGGTTTGCCACCCTCACTGCCCCTGATTTTGGGGTGTTGATATTATCTGCCGGCTTTTTAATTCAGTGGTTGCTTGATGCGTTTTTAAGCAAAAAACACCCGGCTTTATTTCCACCTTGGGTCTTTATGCTGCGCAGTATTTTGACGGCTGGGGTGTTAAGCGCGTTGTGCCTGGCTTGGTGGCTACTCGTTTAATGCATCGAAATCTTCAGGCTACCAACGTTGTTAGGTGACTGATTTAGGCATTCAATAGACCACTAAATAAGTGTCTGATTAGGCCGTTGTTTTAGCCGCTTTTTTAGCTCGCTTTTTCGGTACTGAAAGCATGGTGCCGCGGCAACTGAGCGCACCGCAACGACAGGCGTATTGATTGCGTATGGTTTTTGTAATTTTGTCGTCCATCACTAAGCCGTAGTCGTAGTTAAGCTCTTCACCACGAGCAATGTCGCGGTTGGCCACAATGTAAACACGCTTACCGGCGCCACCCTCTTCGCTGTCACAGTTTGGTTCGCATGCATGGTTAATCCAGCGAGCGTCATTGCCTTGATCATCACCATCAATCACTTTGCCTGATGACAGCACAAAGAAAAACGTATGAAAAGGGTCGTCGGGGTTGGTCGGGTGACGTCGGTCTGCTTCTTTATTGCTTATACGCGCACCATCATATTCAATGATACGTGTACCGCTGGGAGTGTTTCGTTTTGCAAAAACACCTCGACCGTGAACCGGTGAGGTGCGTACGATGTGCCACACGGTCATTTCTTAACGCCAAAACAATGTTTCAATTCAGGAAATGTTGCGGCACGCACTTCTTTTGCATATTCTTGAACGGCGTTTTCTATTTCCGTATTTAAATTGGCGAAAAGCTTTACAAACTTAGGCACTTTTTCACCATTAATGCCCAACATGTCTTCAGTCACCAACACTTGACCGTCACACACCACTGACGCACCAATGCCAATTGTTACCGCGGTTAAATCACGTGTAATTTTGGCAGCCACTGCTTCAGCCACCCCTTCAAGCACAATACCAAACGCACCGGCTTCTTGAACTGCGAAGGCATCTCGTTCAACTTGACGCGCACTTTCTTCATTCATACCTTGGGCTTTATAGCCACCCATCACATTGACTGACTGAGGCATTAAACCCACATGCCCTAAAACGGGAATGCCACGCTTGACCAAAAACGCTATTGTTGGCGCCATCACCTCACCACCCTCAAGCTTGACGGCATCAGCGCCCCCCTGTGCAATCAGGTAGGCTGCATTTCTAAACGCTTGCTGTGGCGACTCGTGATAACTTCCAAAAGGCATATCTGCAATGACGCAAGCACGTTGACTGCCACGCACCACCGCAGCCGTATGCGCGGCAACTTGTTCAAGCGTGAAAGACAGCGTATTAGGCAACCCGTAAGCCACCATAGCAGTAGAATCACCCATCAAAAGGAAATCAACATACGGATCAAGCAACCGAGCCATTGCAACATTGTGCGCGGTGAGCGACACAATTTTTTGCTTGCCTTTCATCGCCATCAATTGCGGAACGGTGATGCGTTTAATGTCTGCGTGTGCACTCATTTTTTTCAGACTCCGATTAAGCTTGAGATGACTTTAACGTTTGAATGAGGGCTGGTTTCATATTTAGTCTACTTTGTTCGACGGCTGTTAGCGATGTGAATTTCATGATTATTTCACTACTTATTCGTCGCGACTTTTTTAACCGTTTTTTTTGCAGCTGTTTTAGTGGCTGTTTTTGTCGCAGTCTTGGTGGCTTTTTTAACCGCTTTCTTCACCGCTTTTTTAGCAACAGCTTTCTTAGCCACCGTTTTTTTGACTGCCTTTTTAGATGCGGCATCAGCACTTTCAGCTGCCTTTTTCACACTTGCCGCAGTTTTAGTAGGTGCCTTGCCTTTTTTCTCGGGTCGTGGCTCAAACTCAAACGACACTTTGCCATCGGCACCGCGCGATAAATACGCTTTAAATTTACGGCGTGTTCGACTTGAAATAAACCCATCAAGCAAATCGGTACGCCCACCTTCAAGCAATTTAGTCATTTGTTCTGGTGAAATTTCTTGCTGCAAAATCACTTTGCCCGACTTAAAGTCACATGACTTTTCTGGGCCGACCGATTTTTCACATAAGAAACTCATGCCATGTTCAAACACGCGTGAACCACATTTGGGGCAGGCACCCAGCGGCGTTGCTTGAGAAAAATCAACAGGTTCTAAATTATCTTCGTCTCGCTGACCAAAATCAAACTCAAGTTTATGGTCGGCATCAATACGCAAGATGGCAGCAAAAGGTCGCCCCATTTTGCTAATAAAGCCTTGCATGGGGCCAATTTGCCGCTCATGTAACAACTCTTCAACTTCAACCGGCTCAAAAGTACGGCCGCCGGGGTGTTTAGAGATCGAAAAATCACAGGCGGTACACGCAAATCGGCGGTAGTTTTCTTTTACAACTTGACCGCACTTAGGGCAGGGTGTTGTCAAGGTGACATAATCACCCGGTATCGTGTCGCGGTCATATTCTTTGGTGCGCTTCACAATAACTTGTGTGATTTGTGCAATTTCTTGCATAAACTTTTCGCGCTCAAGCGTACCTTGCTCAATCTGTTTGAGCTTATGTTCCCATTCGCCAGTTAGTTCTGGCGAGGTTAACTCTTTCACATCTAGGCCGCTTAGCAAAGTCATCAGCTGTTTAGCTTTCGCAGTTGCAACCAATTCTCGGCCTTCACGACGCAAATAGGTTTCAGTAATCAGGCCTTCAATAATAGAAGCACGTGTCGCAGGTGTGCCTAGACCACGTCCAGACATTGCTTCACGTAATTCTTCGTCGTCAATCAGTTTGCCCGCCCCTTCCATCGCTGACAGCAATGTCGCTTCAGAATAACGGGGTGGAGGCTTAGTCGCTAACGCAACCGACTCAACCGATTCCGTGCGCACCGTTTCGCCTTCAGCCACAACCACTAAAGTCGCTTCTTCTTGCTGAGCATCACGGCCGTAGACAGCCATCCAGCCGGGGTTGACCAATACTTTGCCGTCTGTGCGAAACATATAACCTTGCACGTCAGTAATGCGTGTGGTGACCCGAAATTCAGCCGCCGGGAAAAACACCGCCAAAAATCGTTTCAACACCAAGTCGTATAGCTTTGCTTCAGGCTCACTTAAATCTTTAGGTACCTGAAGGGTCGGAATAATCGCAAAGTGATCAGAGACTTTTTTATTGTCAAATATACGGCGATTGGGTTTGACCCACTTTTCTTTAATCACTTTTGCGGCGTGAATCGTTAGCCCACGCGCCACCGTGTCTTGACCACCCGCAATCGCCGCCATCGTTTCTTGTACCGTGGCCACATAATCTTCAGGCAAGTACCGTGAGTCAGTTCTGGGGTAAGTCAGTGCTTTATGGCGCTCATATAAGCTTTGAGCTAACGACAACGTGGCCTTTGCAGAAAAACCAAAACGACCGTTTGCTTCACGTTGCAATGATGTTAAATCGTAAAGCAAGGGCGATAATTGGGTTGCCGGTTTTGATTCATCCGTGACACGACCAGGCTGTTGCCGACATGCGGCTTGAATGGTCTTAGCTGCGGGCTCACCCCACAATCGACTGTCGCGCTTTTCAGGGTCGAGCGGGTCTTTTTTAAACTTAGGATCAAACCATTTGGCTTCGTAAACACCGGCGGCCGCAATAAATGTAGCGTGCACTTCCCAATAATTATGGGGAACAAAAGTGCGAATACGCTCTTCACGCTCGGCCACAATCGCTAAGGTGGGGGTTTGTACACGACCCACTGGGGTTTTAAAGAAACCACCGTCTTTACTGTTAAAAGCGGTCATAGCACGGGTGCCATTAATACCCACCAACCAGTCAGCTTCAGCGCGCGAGCGCGCAGCCTGCTCTAAAGGCTTTAAGGCCTCGTCACTGCGCAAATTAGTAAAAGCTTCGCGAATTGATGTAGGCGTCATTGACTGAAGCCAAAGTCGCTTTACCGGTTTTTTTACACCCGCGTATTGCACAATGTATTTAAAAATTAACTCACCTTCGCGACCTGCGTCACAGGCATTGATTAATTCAGTGACATCTTTACGCTTAATCAGTTTGACCAGCATTTTTAAGCGATCGGTTGATCGCTTATCGGTTGGCACAATATCAAACTGAGGTGGTATGACCGGCAAATGATTAAAGCTCCATTTGCCTTTAATGGGGTCATTGGGAGCAATCAAGCTTAATAAATGACCGACGCTTGAAGACAAGACGTATTGATCATTTTCAAAATAGTCACCTTCGCGTTTAAAGCCGCCCAGCACCCGCGACAGATCAATGGCGACTGAAGGTTTCTCTGCAATGATTAATATTTTAGACATTCTTTTTCCGGAAGGGCATTTACACCGCTGTTAGCTCGCATCATACGTTTTATTATTTGTAAGGTGCAAGTTAGACCTTAAAAAAGCGGTTTCGCCAAATATGTGTCGCGTCGCACCAAAACGATGCAAGATCATGAACAGCTAAGGGCGCAAAACCTAAAGATAACCAAGCTGACTTCAGACATTCTAACGGTTGTACAAGATTTAACGCCTGAGCATGGTTTTGTTTAGACAGTTTCAGGCCAGATTCATCATATAACAAGGGTACATGCATGGTTTTAGGGGGAATAAGCCCCAAAGCATTCGCCAGTAGACGCTGTCGTGCGGTGCTGTCAAGTAAATCTTGGCCCCGCACAATATAAGTCACACCCTGAAAGGCATCGTCAACGACAACCGCTAATTGATAAGACCAAATGCCATCGGCCCGTTTTAAAACAAAATCACCCACCTCTAGACTGACATTCTGCACCTGCCGACCACACCAACGGTCATCAAAAACTACGACTTGATTCGGTACGATAAGTCGCCACGAGCGCGCAGCCCGGTTTGGGGGCAACCCCTGTCGGCACGAACCCGCATAGGGCGTTGGTGACGTTGGTGGCGTTGGTGGCGTTGGTGAGGCGGATTCCTCACCAAAGCCAGCAAATTTAAACGCTTGGTTGATCCGCTGATCGCAAAGGGTTGCTTGGCTTGCTTGGGTTGCTTGGCTTGCTTGGGTTGCTTGGCTTGCTTGGGTTGATTGGCTTACTTGGGTTGATTGAGTTGCTTGGGTTGCTTGGGTTGCTTGGCTTACTTCGATAACTGTTTTTAGTTGAATTCGTGTTGAATCTGCGATCTCTTGCCGTGTGCAGCAACAGGGGTAAACCAAACTTTTCATTTGCAACAAATCAAATGCTGTTTGGTAAGCCGCCAACCGATCAGACTGGTACACCACCGGTTGATCAGCATGCATACCCAGTGTGGCCAGTTGGTTCACGATCGTTTGGGCGGCACCCGCAACCATACGCGGCGTGTCAAGATCTTCCATTCGAATCAACCAAACCCCGCTGGCGGCTCGTGCATCAAGGTAGCTCGCCACCGCAGCCACAAGCGAACCGGCATGTAACGGTCCGCTAGGGCTTGGCGCAAAGCGACCGACGTAACGTGAAGGCAAGGCCGATTAATGCAGAAGAGGGTCGTTATCGTGACGCAATAGCTCTTCGAGAATCAGGTAATCGATTTCAGCTTCTTGGCTCCACAGAACCATCAAGGCAATCACTTTTACCCGCTCTAACGAAACCGGCGTGTTTGTGCAAGCCAAAGCACGCTCAATCACAATTTCACGAAGCGGCGGTGGCAACACATCAGTCGATTCTAAAAAGCTGATAAAACCGATTGCTTCGGGACCTAACTTCTGATGCTCAACTTCAGCATAAATGCGCACACCTGTGCTTTGCGTTTGTTCTAGGTTGACACAATTTTCAGTCGTTTCGGCCAGGCCAAGCAACCATCGTATGGCTTCATCAATGTCGTCGTATTCAAACCCCGCAGCTGCCAAGCGTTTAGCTAATACATCTGCTGTTGGGCATGCTTGAGGCGTGTAGTAGTTCTTAAACAGGTAAACCAAAATGTCGAACATAATCGCGGTCTCCCCTGTTGAATCGACGTTCAGCTTTCAACGTCTACAAACACTAATTTACGCTGAAAAATCATTTACGACAATCTTGCCCTTATTTACGTGGTTTCTACACCATATTGGGGGTTAAACGCTGGTGCCGACCAAACCATTGCGACAAGACAGCCGGGGCAGCAATGGCTAGCCCAATTAAGCCGCTTTGATAGCCCGGAGCAATAAATAATAGCGCAGCAATTGCGCACAACCACCGCTGCCAAGTGTGCATATCGGTAAACATGTATTTAGAAAACGCGGCCGAAAGCAGCGTTAAACCAATGATGCAACCCGTTAATGTGATGAAAAAATCTGTCCAGGTAAACCCTTTCGTCACAATTAACAATGCAGGCGAAAATACAAACACAAACGGCACTAAGAGTTTACTGATACCTAACCTAAAGGCCGTATTACCCGTCTTAAATGGGTCGCTACCCGCCATACCTGCTGCTGCATAGGCGGCCAATGCGACGGGCGGGGTCAAGTCAGCCAGAATACCAAAATAAAACACAAATAAATGTGCCGCAATCGGTTGAACGCCCAACTGAATTAAGGTGGGGGCTGCAACCGCAACCATAATGATGTAATTGGCTGTGGTGGGTATACCGCAACCCATCACAATACACACCAGCCCAGTCATAATGAGCGCAGCTAATAACGTTAACGTTTGTGGGCTGACTATAAATGCAGGTAAAAATGCTGATACATCTAGAGCAATCGCTTGGGCTGCAGAAATCACAATATAAGAAATTTTAAAACCTACCCCAGTTAAGGTAACCACCCCAATCACAATACCCACGGTACCCGCTGCTGCACCCACGGCCAACGCATACTTAGCCCCCGTTTCAAACGCTGCGTAAAGATCTTTCCAACGTAAACGATCACGGGGGTTGAGTAGGCCCACTACGATACAACCCGTAATGCCTGCAAACGCTGCAAGATAGGGTGTTCGACCCGTTACCAACACACCAATAAGAAGAAATAAGGGTATTAACGTGGGCCAACGTCGTTTAAATGATTCGCGAAGTTTAGGCATTTCATCAGGGGTGAGGCCACGCAAATTTTGACGCTTGGCTTCAAAATGAACCTGCATAAACATACCAAAAAAATAAAGCATGGCTGGAAATGTTGCTGCAATCACAATTTCTTGATAGGGAATATTTAGAAACTCGATCATCAAGAAAGCCGCTGCACCCATAATCGGTGGCGTAATTTGGCCACCCGTACTGGAAGCCGCCTCGACACTGGCTGCAAAATGCCTTGGGTAACCCACCCGAATCATGGCAGGAATGGTCAACGAGCCCACTGTGACTGCGTTAGCAACCGATGAGCCTGACAACATGCCAAACATGGCTGATCCCAAAACGGAAACTTTTGCAGGGCCGCCCGCGTAACGACCCGCAATTGACGACGCCACATCTAAAAATAATTGCCCTAAACCAATACGTGAAGCCAACACACCAAACAGTACAAAGTGAAAGACGTAAGTCGCAACAACGCCCACCGCAACGCCGTAAACACCCTGACTGGTTAAATACAAATGGTTCACCACCTGAGGCCACGTGCTGCTGGCGTGTTTAAATAAACCAGGGAACTGCTGGCCAAACATGGCATAGGCGATAAATAACAAGGCAATCACGGGCAGCGGCCAACCCATGGCGCGTCGTGTGCCCTCAAGCAAGCCTAGAATCAGAATGCTGCCCATCCACACATCAAGATCATTGGGGTTACCGACGCGGTAAGCCAGTTCATTAAAAATATACGGAATGTAGAGCACTGATACGGCTAACAATATTGAAATGAACCAATCGTATATAGGTATACCACCTGGCGTAAACCAAGTTGATTTAGGTGTTTTGGTATAGCTGCGCTTTGTAAAGCCAAACACTAAAAAAATGAGGCTTAATACAAACGCTAAGTGCACACCGCGATGGGTTGATTCACGAAGTAAACCAAAGCCTGCCGTGTAGTAATGAAACACTGACAACGTGACGAGCAATGCAGAGACTACAACCGTCGCCACCGCTGTTAACGGCCTAAACCGAATCTCAGGGTCATACGTTTCGTTCAGCGCTTTAACCGCGTCTTGATCTATCGCGATTTGATCATTTTTATGTTGTGAAGCTGTCATAACGTGTCTCGCACATAAAGGGCGGCGAGTTTTGAGACCCAGCCGCCCTGAAAACTACTTTTATATTTAAGCAATAAAGAAAAGAATGGGTTTATTTAATTAAGCCCAATTCTTTGTAGTACTTTTCAGCACCGGGGTGAAAGGGAATGCCAGCACCTTTTACTGCATTTTGTGGCGTAATAAATTTACCCTTAGCGTGGCCTGCGTCAAGCGCTTTTTGTGTAGCAGGTGCAAACAAGCCTTTCGTTATTTGATACACAACCTCGTCAGATTGTTTGGCTGATGTAACCCATTGTGCATTAACCGAAATTGTTTTCACATCGCCCACACCCTTGTAAGTACCTGCAAGTATGTTGTCGGGTGTAAAAAACTGTTGGCCTGAAACCAGCTTTTGAATTTCTGGCCCATCTAGCGGCACCAATTCAATGCCTGCGCCACTTGAAGCCAACTCAGCAATAGCACCCGCTGGCGCGCCACCAACAAAGAAGAATGCATCTAAACCACCATCGCGCATTTTATCGCCTGCTTGGTTAGGTTTGAGGTATTCCGCATCAATGTCTTTATCGGTCATGCCATACGCGCCCAAAATCATGCGCACGTCAACTAATGTGCCTGAACCTGGCTCGTCCATCGAAACACGTTTGCCACGCAAGTCTGCGACCGACTTAATGCCTGAACCTTTACGCACAACCAAATGAATGCTTTCAGGGTACAACGTGGCAATTAATCTTAAGTCTTGCACCTTTGGTTTACCTTCAAACGTGCCGGTACCCGTGTAAGCCCAGTAAGCCACGTCTGATTGTGAAAAACCTGACTCAAGCGAACCGCCCATAATGCCATTTACGTTTGCTACTGAACCGTTTGACGCCACCGCTGATACTAAAATTTTGCCGGGCTGAGACACTGCATTTGCGATCATGCCGCCCACCGGGTAATACGTACCCGCTGTGCCACCTGTGCCAATTCTAAAAAACACCTGCGCTTGGGCGGGCGCAAAAACGGCTGCGGCTAAAACCACACTGCCCACTGCTTTTAACCATGATTTGATCAACACAGAAGTCACCTTTTAAGTTTAGTTTTTATTCGTCACATTGCATTTAAGTACCCTGCAACACCCTTCAGTTTACCTCCTCATCATAGCGCTTATGCACACCAAAGAATACAACATAACTTGTTGCATAGCAGCATTAAACCGGTTCAGGTATATGCGGGCTTAAACGGCATTCAGGGCCATAGTTTTACACCTCTCTTTATTGCTTCCAATAAAAATTGATCTTTTAACAATAAAAAAAAGTTATAAACAGTCTCTTTTAAATCTACTGCATCTCATATTTTCTGTTTGACAGAATCTTGTTTTCGGAATAAATTAAACATGATTAGATCGTTTTATTGCTCTTTAACTAACGATTTATTTAATAGCATTTCTGTGCCTCGATTTAAAAATATAGAGCGCGTTGCGAGAAGAAAGCTTCTTGTATTAAACGCGGTTGTTTTTTAGACGCATTAAGGGTTCCACCAGGCAATCGGCTAGAGCAACTGGCGGGCAATCGATTGGGTCAGCACAGCATTCGCATTAACGATCAATGGCGAATCTGCTTTACCTGGAAAGAAGATGGCCCTTATCAGGTTGAAATTGTTGATTATCATTAATTAAGGCAAAGCCTCATGACCAGAAAACTAGAAGAAATTCACCCAGGCGAAATTCTCTTTGAAGAGTTTATGAAACCCCTTGGGCTGACCGCAAGACAATTATCGGCCGACATTGATGTAGCGCCAAGCCGAATCAGCGAGATCATTAATGGTCACCGCGGCTTGACAGCAGATACCGCCGTGAGGCTAGGTCTTTTCTTTTCAATGGAACCTGAATTTTGGATCAATCTACAAGCAGAATATGACATTCGTTTAGCCAAACGCGTTCTACTGAAAGCACTTGCGCCACGTATTCGTGTTTTTCAAACTGCAAAATTAAGCACTATCTTAAAACAACATACCGCCTTAAACGCTGCATAGCAGCATTAAACCGGTTCAGGTATGTGTGGGCTTAAACGGCATTCAGGGCCATAGGGTAGACGGTCTTCTATACGGCCTTGAGCAACCCGCTCGCGACATTTTTGCCACCACTGAGGGGTCAGTAAGTCAGCGTGGTGCAACTGAAACACCTTACGAATAACCAAGTCGCCCAATAAAAACGTTGCAAACTCTTCAGGAAAAACATCGTTAGGGCCGACGGCATACCACGGTTCACTGGCCATCTCTGCTTCTTCATTTGGGGCAGGTGGTATGGCACGAAAATTCATTTCAGTCATGCGTTGTATTTCATCGTAATCGTAAAACACCACACGGCCTAAACGCGTAACACCAAAGTTTTTGTACAACATATCACCGGGAAATATATTAGCAGCAGCCAATTGTTTGATGGCATCGCCATATTGAATAATTGCTTTGTTTCGCAAGTCAGTCGGGGCGCCTTGCAGATAAATATTAAGCGGCGTCATGCGTCGCTCAATATATAAATGTTTAAAAACTAATGTGTCACTTAACTCTTCAACAGCATTTGGTGCCACCTCTCTAAGTTCTTTTAACAACGCAGCTGAAAATCGATTTTTAGGCAACGCTACTTGCGAATATTCCCACGTATCAGATAGTCGACCAACCCGATCGTGCATTTTTACCATTTGATATTTTGCACGCACAATTTTATGGGTCATGCCATCTTTCAAAATTTTGTCTTTAATAAGCTTAAAAACATAAGGGTACGAGGGTAGTGTAAAAACACCCATCACCATGCCTTTAATACCTGGCGCAATGTCAAAGTTATCTGTTGAGTGTGCTAAATGCTGCAGAAAATCACGATAAAAAAGCGTTTTACCCTGTTTTTGTAAACCCAGCATCGTATAGATTTCAGCCTTCGGTTTGCGCGGCATTAAAGTACTTATAAACTGAACATAGGCGGCAGGCACTTCCATATCAACCAAAAAATACGCGCGCGTAAAACTAAATAAAGTAGTCAGCTCTGAATCTTGGCACAATAATGCATCAAGTCTCACTTGACCCGGGGTGGTTCGTACCAACGGAATCGCAAACGGGTAAAGCGCCCCCTGGTTAATTAAACGGCCCACAATAAAGGCTGCCTTATTTCTAAAAAATAATGACCCCAGCACTTGAACTTGGCAATCGGCCGCTATGCGATGGCCACTGGTTTGCGTGACAATTTTATTGAGCTGCTGGCAGGCCATACCGGCTAATAACCGAGCGTCTCGCGGTAAGTTTTCAAAACCGGCGGCAAGACCAAAGTCTGCCACCATGCGAATTATTGTTTTGCGCAAACCCTGCCAAGACGGGTAGTACACCCTATACGCCGGCATTTCACTGTCAAGATAATCTGTTGCAACGGCAGGACGCACAAACAGAAAATCGTTGTGAAAATAATCGCGGTGTAAAACACGACATGAAACAGAATTAAAAAATGTTTCTGCGCATTCTGGTTGGCGGTGATCAGCTAACAAACTCACAAATGCCAGCTTAGTTGATTGCCAAAAATCACGCTGTTTTTGCGGCATGGGGCTGTCGTCAAACTCAACATCTGCCAAACTTTTTGATTGCATCGTTTGATCTTTTGCCAAGGCAGGTTCTAGCTTGGCTATACATTCTCTTACACGCATATCGTAATACTCAATGCGCTCTCTAGAAAGCTGCTGTATTGATTGCCAATCGCCAGATTCAAACAAAGATTTAGCACGCTGTGCACCGTAACGAAACAACGCATAATGCCGATCAAAAGCAGCCAACATGATTTTTGCAACCGCATCGGGTGCTAATACTTGAACAGGTACAGGTTCTATTTGCTGAATATCGGTTAACTGAATCATGATCTAGCCTTATTTATGTATTTTAGCCGCCGTAAATTACAGTTATGATAACTAAGCTTAAGTTAAATCGTTCGAGGCAACAAAAAATAAATGAACCCACAAGAACATAAGTTAATTTACCCTTTGGGCGACACCTTACCCGAACCAGGTCATGCTCTAACGGTTGCACCTGGGGTGAAATGGTTACGCATGCCCTTACCTTTTGCCCTTGATCACATTAACCTTTGGCTGCTGCGTGACCATTTTGATGGTCGTGAAGGGTGGACAATTGTTGACGCTGGCATCTGTAAAGACGAGGTAAAAGCCACGTGGGAAGCTGTATTTGAAAACGAGCTTGAAGGCCTACCCGTCTTGCGCATTATTGTGACCCACATGCACCCTGATCATATTGGTTTGGCGCATTGGTTATGCGATCGATGGCAGGCGCCCTGCTGGATGAGCATGACAGACTATATGACCGCAAAGCTTTGGGCTGTGCACAACACCACCAGCGGTGCAGGGGGTGAAGGCGCGATGCAACACTTTGCGCGTCACGGCATGACTGACCCCGAGTCGCTTGAAAAGGTACATGCCCGCGCAAACTATTACGTGAATTTAGTTCCCCAAGTTCCCGAGAGCTTTTATCGTTTGATGAACGGCGATCACATTCAAATCGGTAGCCCAAACTGTGCTTGGGAAATCATCACTGGCTATGGCCATGCCCCTGAACACCTCTCACTATATTGTGCCGATAAAGGTGTGCTGATTGCGGGCGATATGGTTTTGCCTCGTATTTCTACAAACGTCAGCGTGTTTAACTTTGAACCCATGGCTAACCCTTTGCCATTGTATTTAAATTCACTTGATGCCTATAACAAACTACCTGCCGACACCCTAGTTTTACCATCACACGGCAAACCTTTTGTGGGTCTACACGAACGTATTGCCCAACAACACGCGCATCATCGCGATCGTTTACAAGAAGTACTAGACGCCTGCACGACCCCTCAAACTACCATGCAAGTTGTACCTATACTCTTTAAGCGTACGCTTGACTTGCATCAAATGACTTTTGCCATGGGTGAAGCCATTGCGCATCTTCACGCGCTTTATTTTGAAGGAAAGCTTAAACGCTCGGTCGACGAAGGGGGCGTGATTTGCTTTCAAAGATCATGACCCATCATATTGATACCTCGCTGGTACACATTGGTAGCGGCGCCTTTGACCCTGAAACCAAAACTGCCGCCGTCAGCCTTGCTTCTATTCGCACCAGTACCGTTAGATTTGAAAGCCTTGACGCATTAGAAAAAATGCAGGCGTTGCGTGCGAAAGGTGAACGTGTTGTGACTTACGGCATTTCAGGTTTAGAAACCCATCGTGCCTTAGAAAAGATATTTAATACTTTAGAGGGCGGTAATTATTGCGTGCTGTCGCCTTCAGGTTTAGCGTCTATACACTTACTATTTATGAGCCTGCTACAAAGTGGCGATCATGCCTTAGTTTCAGACGGTATATACGGCCCCATGAGAACCTTAGATCAAGATCTGCTCAAAGGTCTTGGTATTGAAGTCGGTTATTTTTCACCTAATCATGACGATTTAGCAGCACTGATTCGCCCCAACACAAAACTTGTTTACATTGAATCGCCAAGCTCATTGTTATTTGAAATGCTTGATGTGCCCGCTATTGCGCGCATCACTAAACAACACAATGTTCCTCTTGCAATTGATAATACTTGGGGCTCGAGCCACATCTATAAACCTCTGGCACTGGGTGCCGATATCTCGTTAGTTGCCGGCACTAAATACATTGCGGGCCATTCTGATCTGCTGATGGGCGCCTTGGTTACAAACCGCGACGACTTGGCTGCGTCAATTCATCGCACCCAATACGCAATTGGCAACGCTGTCAGCGCTGATGACGTGTGGTTGGCATTGCGAGGGGTTCGTACCATAGCGGTACGTATGCCTCACCATGCCAAAAGTGCGCTAACTGTTTGTGATTTTTTAGCGACGCAATCACATGTTGCCCGCATTTATCACCCTGCCTGGCCTCAAGACCCCGGCTTCGCGTTATGGCAAAGAGATTGCTCTGGTTCAAATGGCATGCTGAGTGTTGAGTTCACATGCACCGCTTTGGCACTTAAGCCGGTTGTCAATGCATTGACTTTATTTGGTATTGGGTTTTCTTGGGGTGGTTTTGAAAGCTTGGTGCAATGGGTTAGCCCCTCGGCACTTAAGCCCCACCGTGCTTGGGCAGGCCAAGATCACGGGGTCTTGAGGTTACATATCGGTTTAGAATCTGTTGACGATTTAATAACAGATCTTAAACAAGCCCTTTCGCTTATAGATCAATAATTAATTGCGTACTTGGTTAACCAAACGATTGGCTTCGTCAACCGTTTGTTGATAGCCGCCTGCTTCTGAAGGTGACGTCATAAATCGCCCTGCTACGGCAATTGAAGGGGTGCCTTGTAAGCCATAAGCCTTAGCAAGCTGATCAGCGCGTTGCGCTTTAGACTGAACGCCAAACGAATTGAAAGCTGCTTGAAACTGCGTTCTATTAACACCTTGTGACGCAACCCAATCAACAATAGCAGGCTCAGTAAAAATGCGTTTTTTCTCGTCATGAATCGCTTTAAACACAAGTGGGTGCAGATCTGAGCGACCCACAGCGTCTAACGCATAATACAAAAATTGCAATGGTTTCATACCCGCGTTAAATGCAACAGGCACGCCGTATAAAGCGACATCAGATGGCAATGTTTTTCGCCATGTTTGAACCATTGGCTCAAGCACTGCACAGTGAGGACAACCGTATGAAAAAAATTCAAGTACTTCAATTTTGCCCGGCTCTGTAGGCTGAGGCGGGTTGACATTAACAAACTTTGCATTTGGTGCTGGTGGCGTTTGTGCCAGCGCTGGGGTGCCCCAAGCGAAAAAAGACATAACAGCTATAGATAAAAATTTTTGCCAATGTTGCATATGTGATGATCCTTTTTTTTAAATTTACGCATAAAACCGTATTTGGCAGGACAAAAACTGTCAAGTCAAAACTATTGCCTAATGATCGTGCTGACTATTTTCTCTTCGCTTAATCGCGAGCGCGCTCGATTCATCTCATCTAACTTAGCATACGGACCTGAACGCACGCGGTTAACCTGCATACCATTAACCTCTGCACGTTGAATTTCAACGGGCAGGCCCAACAAAAGAAGTCGCGCACGCATCGCCTCTGCGTCTTCTAAAACCCGAAAAGCACCCACTTGTAAATAGTAACTGCGAACATCACCGGGTTCCTGCTTAGGCAACTCAGGCGCAGGGGGTAAAGGTTTAGCGCTTGGGGGTGGCGGTAACTTTGGTGGCTTATTTGCTTCAATTGGTAAGGTAGCGATCAAAGCACCAATTTCGTCTTGTGTAGGCAGTGCCATGGGGCTGGGTGCAGACCCGCCACCGCCTAATGCCGCATTTGGGTCAGGCGCAACACGGGGGTCTACGGAAGACTCACCTGTAGTGGTCGTGCGGCTGGCACGATCAACAAAAGGCGGTGGGGCGCGCATCACCATAAAAACGACAACCGCCGCAAGACCCAAACCTATAAATAAACCGATCAAAATCGATTTAAATGAACTGTCACCCGATGATTTTCTATTAGCCATATGGAAATGTTACATCCGATCTGGGGCAGAAACACCCAATAAGGCCAGACCATTTGCCAAAACTTGGCGTGTCGCAGCGGCCAACCTTAGTCGTGCGGCCTTTAATTCAAGGTTTTCTACTAAGACCCTTTCAGCGTTATACCAAGCATGAAAATCTGCCGCGCAATCACGCAACCAGAACGCCAACACATGCGGTGACAGTTCTTGTGCTGCTAAAGCGATAGTTTGGCCGAACTCAGCTAAGCGCTGCATAAGAACGACTTCAGTTGGCGCCACTAAAAAAGCGGTTGGCGCATGCATAACCTGTTCGTGTGACAACCCCGCTTGTGCAATCATTGAAAAAATACGTGCATGGGCATATTGCACGTAGTAGACCGGGTTTTCTTCACTTTTTGAACGCGCCAAATCAATATCAAATACAAATTCGGTATCGGCGCGTCGCTGTATTAAGAAAAATCGCACTGCGTCTTGGCCAACCCAGTCAATTAAGTCGCGAAGCGTCACGTAACTGCCGGCACGTTTAGAGATTTTAACTTCCACACCACCCCGCACCACTTTGACCATTTTGTGCAAAATATAAGATGGGTAATCTTTTGGTGCACCTACATTAAGTGCTTGTAAGCCAGCCCGCACACGTGCAACCGTACCGTGGTGGTCACTACCTTGAATGTTAACAGCATGCGTAAAGCCACGAGACCATTTGTTGACGTGGTAGGCCACATCTGGCACAAAGTAGGTGTAGCCCCCTTCGCTTTTGCGCATGACGCGGTCTTTGTCATCGCCTGTTCCGAGCGCAGTGGTTTGCAACCAAAGCGCACCTTCGCGTTCGTAGGTATAGCCACTAGCAACCAGTTTTTCAACCGTATGCTCAACTTGGCCCGAAGCATAAAGCGAACTTTCTAAAAAGTATTGATCAAACTTTAAGCCAAATGCATTTAAATCAATATCTTGTTCACGGCGCAAGTATGCCACCGCGAAACGTCGAATTGCTTCTATGTCATTAGGGTCGCCTAAACCCTCAACCGCCAAACCATCACTGGCTTGAACTCTTTTCTTATCAAGATAATCGCGGGCCACATCAAGAACGTAATCGCCCTTATACCCATCTTGTGGAAAATCTTGATGGTCAGGTTCTATGCCGCGTGCGCGCGCTTGCACACTGATGGCGAGATTCTCAATTTGATTGCCCGCATCGTTGTAATAAAACTCACGGTTGACGTCATAGCCCACGGCATCAAACAAATGACAAATCGCATCGCCTAAAGCCGCTTGGCGTGCATGACCCACATGCAATGGCCCTGTTGGGTTAGCCGAAACAAACTCAACCAGTATCTTTTGCCCTAACCGCGCTTGACGACCATAGTGACTACCTTGATCTCTTATGCTGTCGAGCACCACACAACGGGCTGTGTGCGACAACCTAAAATTAATAAAACCGGGGCCCGCCAATTCAGCACTGGCAATTAATTTTTTTGCTTGTGGGTCTGCCATCAGTAGATCAATAATCGACTGTGCAAGCACGCGAGGAGGTTGACCGACCGATTTAGCCAACTGCATCGCAACATTCGTGGCCATATCACCATGCTGTGCAACTTTCGGGCGCTCAAGCACAACGTTGGGGGTCATATCAGGTAAATGCTGCTTAACCGCAGCATTCAGACAGTCAATAAGGGTTTGTTTTTGCTCAGCAAGCATAAATAAAAAGCATGAGGTAGAGGTTTTTAATCATAGCCTGAATCGGCTTATTGAATACGATAAGCCCAACTAAGGCATCGTGACGCGTCGCTTTAGCCAATCAAAGTAGGGTGCTAAATTGACCCACCCTGCTACATCAGGTGCAACCGCTTTACCCAAAACAGGGCGCTTAATGAAGGCTTCAACCTCTTGGCGCAAACGGCTACCCAAATGAGCAATTTGGCCCTGTAGCTGTTCACCGACTCGCCGATCTTTGGCTAACATTGCACCCCAGAAACGTTGCCCCTCTTGATGCAAAATAGGCGCTTGACTGATCGACTCAACCGGCGACTCTGCCTTACTGTCATACACATCAACACCCGTTTGTTTCGCTTGGTTAAACATCCAACGCAAAGTCACTTCAGATAGATCGCCTGGTGTAGAGCCCGGTGAAGCCGTTGCCGTTAAATACCCGCCGCCAATATCAGCATGTGCCCCGACAAACGCCTTTTCAACAACCTGTGGGCCAACCGCCGCCGTAAGAGGGAATGCCCATCGAAACTCATGCAAAGCGACCGCATGAGAAACCCGTTTAAATGAAGCTGGAATGGTTAAGTTGTAGGCTTGATCAGTCAAGCCTAACAAATGAAATTGTGCAACGGTATCAAATAACCCCATAAACCTTAAATCAACACACGTCGTAATTTTTCCCATTTGAGGGTGCGGGTACCAAAACCGACCCGCTTTTACATTTTGCGATACTTTATTTACAAAGTGTCGCGCTAATGCAGCCCCTCTTGAAAAACCCACAACATCTATTGCTGTAACGCCGTCATTTTGTTGCGATAACGTCTGCAACAACCTGTACCATTGAATGTCAACGCGCTGCCCTGCTGACCACGCTAACGCCACGTCAGAGGCATCAGTTTCTTGGTTCAAGCCCACCGCTCGACCGGGCCCAGGCAAGTAATAAACTTCACCATCACGATACCCTTGTGCGAAGCGCCATACATTAGTAAGCGATGTCGCATCATTACCCGTGCCATCAAATGCAAAAAGAATTCGTTTTGAAGGTCGCCTTGACTGCTGCTTTGAGGGGTGCCCATCAAGTTGCGTTGTTTGCTCTTCTAAGCAGGGCGCTATCGCAGACTCTGCAACATGATTGATAGGGTTATAAGCAGGTAGTATAAATTTAGATTTTGGTGGCCTTGGTTTAGCCTGAGGGCGCGCTGATAAAGGCCAACATGTCTCAGCATTTAGCATCAACGGCCACCCTAAAAAAAACAAAATAAATAATAATGTGACTCTAAAATTAACCATTGCATTCCTTTTTCAGGAATACTCTCTCTTAATAGGTCATATGTTTTTATTAACGCATCGATTTACCCATTCGGAGTCATACCATGTTGGTCACTTTTAGCAGCAAAGTTGATGCAAATATTATTATGTTAGGAAAACATGCCAAAGCTGTTTTAGCAACTGCCGGTAAGCCTGTTGACGACAACTTAGCTGAGCGCGGTGTATTCACGGCTGAACAATTACCCAAAGCTATTCGCATGATAGAAGCGGCAATTGCGGCCGAAACACCCACTCAAGATGACAATCTTGACGAGCCCAAACCCCACCCCATGAATGAAGCTGTTCGGCTTGGGCAACGCGCTTACCCACTTCTACAAATGATGAGAAAAGCAGAAATCGCTGGCGCCCCCGTTTTATGGGAAGTAGGCACCAGCTGGTAATGTAACAAATAGTGACGAAGTACCCACCGTTCAAGGCGGGCAAGGTTTACTAGTAAAAAGATTAAATATCTATGTTGGCCGCCTGCAATGCATGGGCTTCAATAAACTCTCGCCGCGGCTCAACCTGGTCACCCATCAGCGTTGTAAACATTAAATCTGCTGATAATGCATCTTCTATTTGAACCCGCATTAAACGACGAACAGTTGGGTCCATTGTGGTTTCCCAAAGCTGGGCAGGGTTCATTTCACCCAAGCCTTTATAACGCTGCTTACTGACGCCGCGCTCTGCTTCAGAACGCAACCATGACATGGCCTGACCAAAATTACTAATTGCTTGTTCGCGACGCTTTTCACCTTCGCCACGTAAGACAACAGCGCCTTCACCAATAAATGATTTGAACGTTGCGCTGGTTTGATGAAGTACACCGTAGTCAGCGCCCTTTACAAAGTCTGCATCAAGCGGCGTAATACGAACATTACCGTGGTGCTGACGATGCACTCTTAACCGGTAGCTTTCAGCTGCATCATCATATTGAGAAAACACTGTAACAAGTTCAGGCATGACGGGGTCTTGCAATACTGCTTGCAACGCTTGGGCACTTTGCTCTGCCTCTTCAGCGTTACCCAATTTAATATCAACACCACCAACAATAGCGAGTAAAGCTTTAGGGTCCATGAAGCGTGACAATCTAGCAATCACCGCTTCTGCTAAACCATACTGCCTTGCCAGCTGGCCTAAAGCGTCACCCTTAACCGCTTCGGCACCCAATGATGGCACTAACTGCGCTTCTTTTAAAGCCAACTGCATCATAAACTGTGTTTCTTCTTGCTCGTCTTTTAAGTAACGCTCTTCTTTTCCCGCCTTCACTTTGTAAAGCGGCGGTTGCGCAATATAGATATGGCCACGTTCAACCAATAATGGCATTTGACGATAAAGCAAAGTCAGTAAGAGTGTGCGAATATGTGCGCCATCAACGTCAGCGTCAGTCATGATGATAATACGGTGATAGCGTAGCTTATCGATATTAAAGTCGGGCCCAATACTGGTACCTAATGCAGTAATCAGGGTGGTGATTTGCTCACTGGCAATCAATCTATCAAAACGTGCTTTTTCAACATTCAACACTTTGCCGCGCAGTGGCAAAATCGCTTGAAACTTTCGATCACGACCTTGCTTAGCTGACCCACCTGCAGAGTCACCCTCAACAATATAAATTTCACACAATGCAGGGTCTTTTTCTTGACAGTCGGCCAGCTTACCAGGCAAGCCAGCCCCTTCTAAGACACTTTTACGACGTGTCATTTCACGTGCTTTACGAGCGGCTTCTCGAGCACGAGCAGCTTCAATGACCTTGTTACACAAGGCCTTTGCGTCAGTTGGATTTTCAAGCAACCACGACTCAAGTGTGCGTGCGACAGCGTCTTCAACTGCTGGGCGAACTTCACTTGAAACCAACTTGTCTTTGGTTTGGCTACTAAATTTAGGTTCTGGTACTTTAACTGACAAAACACACGACAAACCTTCGCGCATGTCATCACCAGACGTTTCAACTTTGGCTTTTTTGGCCAAATCATTGTCAGTAATGTATTTATTTAAAACACGCGTTAATGCTGCACGCAAACCTGTTAAGTGGGTACCGCCATCACGTTGTGGAATGTTGTTAGTAAAGCACAGCACTTGCTCACTGTAACCATCATTCCATTGCATTGCAATTTCAACACCAACCAGCGTACCACCGACATCTGATTCAGTTTCCACAGCAAATACATTGGGGTGTAAAACTGTTTTATTTTTATTAATGTATTGAACAAAACCTTTTACGCCACCAGAGTACGCAAAATTTTCTTCCTTTCCTTGAAGCTGATCAACTAAACGAATTTTGACGCCATTGTTTAAAAAAGATAACTCACGTAAACGCTTTGCTAAAATTTCGTAATGGTATTCAATATTATTGAATATTTCAGAATCAGCAAGGTAACGTACTTCTGTACCCCGCTTTTCAGTCGTACCCGTTACCGCCAATGGTGCAACACGTGCGCCACGGTGAAATTCCATTTGATGCACTTGACCATTGCGTCGAACGGTTAACCTTAACCACTCAGATAGTGCATTAACGCAAGACACGCCCACACCGTGCAAACCACCTGATACTTTGTATGAGTTTTGATCAAACTTGCCGCCAGCATGCAACTCGGTCATTACAATTTCAGCAGCACTGCGCTCGAACTCGTCTTCTTTATGAATGTCAGTTGGAATACCACGCCCATTATCAGTAACCGATATTGAATTGTCTGAGTGAATGGTGACAACGATATCGTCGCAATGGCCAGCTAAGGCTTCGTCAATAGCGTTATCGACAACCTCAAAAACCATATGGTGCAAACCGGTGCCATCAGATGTGTCACCAATATACATCCCTGGGCGCTTACGAACCGCCTCAAGCCCTTTAAGCATCTTGATTGAATCGGCACCATAGCTATCTTGGTCGGGGGTTATGTTTTTATCAGTCATAAATACTAGATTCTCATTGGCATAACAACATATTGAAAGTTGTCATTTTCAGGTATGGTTAAAAGAGCAGATGCATTGGTATCGGTACTGACCGACCAGCGAATGGTTTCATTTTTTGTGTTGGCTAAAAAATCAAGCAAGTAGCTAACGTTAAAACCAACATCGAGGGCGGTATGACCGTAATCAACATCAATTTCTTCTTGTGCTTCTTCTTGTTCCGCATTCGTTGCAGAAATCTTCATCAGGTTATCACCCAACTGCACTCGCACACTTCTGAATTTATCTGTCGTTAAGATCGCTGCACGTTGAAGGCTTGATAAAAGGGCTTCACGTGACACATCAAAATAATTGATGTAACCGGACGGTATTACCCGCTTATAGTCAGGAAACTTACCTTCAACCAGTTTAGACACCAATTCAACGTCACCGAACCTGAATCTTATCTGACCAGGTGCCACATCAATTGTGACGATTTGGTCAGAATCTTCAAGCAAACGCAACATTTCAAGAACTGTTTTACGCGGCACAATGACTTCTTGTGTGGCTTGAATGCCTTCAACAGAGCAAGTAACATGTGCCAATCGGTGACCGTCTGTTGCCACCGCATGTAATTTACCTGGCTCTAAAACCAACAACATACCGTTTAAATAATAACGAATATCTTGTTGTGCCATTGCAAAATGTACCGCACTCAATAATTGCTTGAGTTCTTTTTGTTGCACGACAACACTGGCAGCGTAATGGTCAGGCTGGGCGACCACTGGGTATTCTGCCGCGGCTAATGTCTGCAATGCAAAGCGGCTTTTACCGGTTTGTACCGTTAATTTATTAGCCGTTTGCGACACATGCACATCACCCGTGTCGGGTAGGGCTCTTAAAATATCTAGTAATTTTCGAGCGCCCACCGTTAATGACTCAATTGACTCGCCCACACCAAATTGCACATGCGTTGTAATTTGAACTTCTAGATCGGTCGCTATAAACGATACTCGGCTGCCCTCTTTACGAATGAGAATATTGGCCAAAATAGGTAATGTATGTCGTCGCTCGACAATACCCACAACCATTGACAGTGGTTTTAATAACGCATCGCGTTGTGCTTGAATGAGTTGCATAGAATGCCCCTTAATTATCCTTTAAGTGTTTGCTCTAAAACATGTAACGTGTGATTCAGCTCAGTTTGTTTTGACCTAAGATCTGCAATCTTACGCACAGCATGTAATACGGTTGTATGGTCGCGACCCCCAAATAAGTCACCAATTTCTGGCAAACTTTTTTGAGTCAACTCTTTCGCCAAGTACATTGCGACTTGACGTGGCATTGCAATGTTAGCTGGTCGGCGTTTTGAATACATGTCAGCGACTTTCATTTTATAAAAATCAGCAACCGTTCTTTGTATATTTTCAACGCTGATTTGCCCACTTGATATCGACAACAGATCTTTTAATGCGTCTCGACAAAACTCAAGTGTTAACTCTTGACGACCATGAAAACGAGCGTAAGCCAAGACTTTATGCAGCGCACCCTCTAATTCTCTAACATTACTGCGCAAGTGTTTTGCAATAAAAAAAGCCACTTCTTCAGGCATTTGAACATTTTCGGCTTCAGCCTTACGCAATAAAATTGCAACGCGCATTTCAAGCTCTGGCGGCTCAATTGCCACCGTTAAGCCTGAATCAAATCTTGAAATTAAACGCTCATCAATACCGTCTAGTTCTTTAGGATAAGTATCACTGGTAATAATGATTTGTTTACGTTGAGCCACCATTGCCTCAAACGCATAGAAAAACTCTTCTTGTGTTCGACTTTTTCCCGAGAAAAACTGTATATCGTCGATTAGCAACAAATCTAAAGAATGGTAGTAACGTTTAAATTCATCAAATGCTTTGCGTTGATAGGCTTTGACGACGTCTGAAACGTATTGGTCAGCATGAACGTATCTCACTTGAACGGCGCCATTATGTTTAGCCATTAAGGCGTTGCCAATGGCGTGAATCAAATGTGTTTTGCCTAAGCCAACACCCCCGTATAAAAATAAAGGGTTGTAAGAAATACCTGGGTTTTCGGCAACCTGAATGGCTGCAGCACGTGCCAATTGATTGGCTTTACCTGTTACAAAGTTTTCAAACGTGAGATTCGTATGTAGGCGTGAAGGGTTATGATTTGAAGCCATTGAAGCGGCCTGAACCGGGTTACTCATAGCACCCGTTGTTTCAGTCGAAGCTCGCCAAAGCTGTGCTTCGTTTGTTGTAGCAGACCCACCAAACTGATTGTTTACGTTATTGGTTGAATTGTTAGATGAATTGTTGGTCAAGCTATTTGTGACAACCTGATTTGCCGTATTTTTGTCACTCATTTTAAAAGCAATAGGGTTTGTAACGTTTACATCAGCCAATAAATCTATGTTTGCTGTATTTGCTGTATTTGTTGCAAATGTTGATTCGCTTTGTGTCGGCGCAAGTTCAAATATTAAAGAAACGGTTTGCCCAAACCATTCAGCTGCCAGTTGTTCAATGCGATTAGAAAAATTTTTTCTTACCCAATCTAATTTATGTCGGTTTGGCACAAGCAGGCGCAACTGGCCTGTAGACGCATCAAAAGAAACAGGCGTCAAAGGTTTGATCCAAGCGCTCATCTGCTGGGAAGGAAGTTCCTGCTCAAGTTTAAGCAGACATGATTGCCAAAATTCTTTCATTGAGTTTTATCGACTAAACCTCAATTCTACCTTGTTAGACAGAAAGTTATCCACAGGGTAATACGTCTAAAACCTTGTTATTTCGTGCTAACCATTTGACGTTTCTCGTATTTTTTGATGAAATAGAGGGCTTTCCCGAATATCTATTGCGTGGGTAATCGTCTTTTAACGGTTGGCTCAGCGCCGTTTAGTTCGTTTTTTATTATATTTGTCCTTGTGAGCTTGTCATTATGAAACGTACTTATCAACCTTCCGTTACCCGCCGTAAACGTACTCACGGCTTCCGTATTCGCATGAAAACTCGTGGTGGTCGTGCAGTTATTAACGCTCGTCGCGCCAAAGGCCGCAAGCGTTTAGCCGTTTAATATGAGTCGGGGTTTTATACCCCACTTATTAGGGTTAGGCGTTTTATGATGCTAAATTGCACCACATTGCCCCCCGAAACACGCTTACATCGCCCAGAGGAATTTGCCGCGGTTTTAAAAAAGCAGCCCTCTGCCAAGGGCAAGCTTTTAACAATCTTTTGGTTACCCTCTCAAACCAGCCCTGCTCGGCTGGGTTTGATCGTGGGTAAACGACAAGCACCTTTAGCCGTCACACGAAATGCTATTAAACGTGTTGTTAGAGAGGCCTTTCGCTTGCAACGCACCCAACTTAAATGGGGTGATTATGTTGTTCGACTTCAGTCTAATGCTCGCAACCTTTCACTGACTGAACTCAAACGAATCGTGCGCTTAGAAGCTGACCTATTGTTAGCACAAATTTGATGAATTTCTTGTCATATTTAATGATAAAACTCGTTCGCGGGTATCAATTTTTCTTAAGTCCTTGGGTCGGTCAATCATGCCGTTTTACCCCTTCTTGCTCTCATTACACGATCGATGCTATTCGACTTTGGGGGCCTTTTCGGGGTTGTTGGTTAGGTATAAAAAGAATTGGGCGGTGTAACCCGTGGTGCAAGGGTGGGCATGATCCCGTGCCACCATTAAAAAGTAAATCTTAGCGTTTTTTTGTATAAAATCTTGCCTCAGCGTAACGGGGTTTTAACGTTAAACTGTGTGGCTGTCGTTCGATGCGTTTGCATCGGTTCTAATGAATTTCTGAATTGGGCTTGTATGGATATCCGTCGCACCATCTTATTGATGATTTTTGCTTTTTCACTGCTTATGTTGTGGAACAACTGGCAGGTTAAGGGTGGCGGTGGTTCGTTATTTGCGCCATCAACTGTCTCTAGCAACACACCCGCAACACCCGCAACGCAATCTTCTGCAAGTGCTGTAGGGGTTCCTCAGGCCCCCGTTACAAATCAAGGCTCACAGACGCCACCACAATTGATCGTGCCGCCTACTTCAACACAATCAAAACCGTTCGTTATTAAAACTGATGTTTTACAACTCACATTTGATTTGATCGGTGCACAAATTGTTCAAGCCGAATTGTTAAAGTTTTCAGCAATTAGCGACAAATCAAAACCAACACTTTTGTTAGAGCAAACACCTGCACACACTTATGTCGTACAAACGGGCTTAACTGGGGCACCTACTGGTCAAAGTTACCCAACTCATTTAAGTCTTTTCACACCCGTTACAACTGATACAGTTATGACTGGCGACACCTTACCTATTTCTTTTGTAGCAGAGTCTGATGGGGTGCGATTAACTAAAACGTTTACGCTTCATCGTGGTACCTATGCCATTGATGTTGAACATAAAATTGAAAATTTGACGTCGTCAAGTATTAACCCATCGGTTTATTTGCAGATCAGTCGTGATGGCCGTGACCCTGAGAATACCTCTAGTTTTTATCATACCTTTACTGGGCCGGCTATTTACACAGAGCAAGGTAAATTTCAAAAAATATCGTTTTCAGATATTGAAAAAAATAAAGCTGATTTTGTAAAACAAGCTGACAATGGCTGGATAGCCATGATTCAACATTACTTTGTAACCGCTTGGGTACCGGTTCAAGGTCAAGAGCGTTATTACGACATGGCTGAAGTGCAAAAAGGTATATTTGCCGTACGCGCCATTGAGCCCGTTGGTAAGGTTGAAACTTCAAACCCTGTCACAATAAAATCTTCATTATGGGTTGGTCCTCAAGATCAATCATCATTAGAAGCTTTGGCACCTAATTTAAATCTTGTTGTTGACTACGGTTGGTTTACGATTATTGCTAAACCGTTATTTATTTTAATGACTTGGTTACACAGTATCTTAGGTAATTGGGGCTGGACAATCGTTGCACTAACTGTCGTGGTTAAAGCAATTTTTTACCCCTTGTCAGCTGCCAGCTACAAGTCAATGGCGAAAATGAAATTGGTCGCCCCACGCTTAAAATCTTTGCGTGAAAAATTTGGTGACGATAAACAAAAACTCAACATGGCCATGATGGACATGTACAAAACTGAGAAAATTAACCCTCTTGGTGGTTGTTTACCCGTCGTCGTTCAAATTCCTGTCTTTATTTCTTTGTACTGGGTACTGCTGGCTAGCGTAGAAATGCGCGGTGCGCCCTGGGTATTGTGGGTAGATGACTTATCAGTTCGCGACCCATTGTTTATTTTGCCTGCCATTATGACGGCAACCATGTTTCTACAAATGAAGCTTAACCCAACGCCGCCTGACCCCATGCAAGCGCGGGTAATGATGTTTATGCCGTTAATTTTTGGTGGCATGATGTTCTTTTTCCCAGCCGGTTTAGTGCTTTACTGGTGTGTAAACAACATTCTTTCAATTGCTCAACAATGGTACGTAACAAAGAAAATAGCTGCAGCACAGGCCGTTGTACACCGTTAAATGAGCAGCTTTGACACCGCACCCATTGCAGCCATTGCCACTGCGCCAGGGCGCGGCGGCATCGGTGTTATACGTGTTTCTGGTTTGACTTTAGAACCTTTAATTACTGAACTGTTCAGCCAAACACTAACACCACGTTTTGCTCATTATTTGCCTTTTAAAGACATAAATGGTGAAGTAATTGATCTTGGTCTTGCTCTTTTTTTTAAAGCGCCTCATTCCTACACTGGCGAAGATGTTCTTGAGCTTCACGGCCACGGTGGAAGTGCTGTCTTAAATCGATTATTAACGCGTACATTAGAAGCCGGGCAACCTAATGGTGTTCGACTTGCACAACCTGGTGAGTTCTCATTAAGGGCTTTTTTAAACAATAAAATTGATTTAACACAAGCTGAGGCAATCGCTGACTTAATAGATGCGACATCTGTAGCCGCTGCAAAAGCAGCAGCCGGTTCTTTAACCGGTCAATTTTCTGAAAAAATAAAAAATATTACACAAGCCATTGTTCACTTAAGAACGCTTGTAGAAGCTACGCTTGATTTCCCCGAAGAAGAAATTGAATTTATTGAACAATATCAAGTAAAACAAAAGTTAACCACTATTGATCACTTGGTTCAAACCCTTATAAAAACATCTACGAGCAGTTTGGCCTTAAAAGACGGTTTGCGCGTTGTTTTGATGGGTGAGCCTAATGTGGGTAAGTCAAGCCTATTAAATGCACTGTGTGGCGAATCTGTGGCCATTGTGACTGACATAGCAGGTACAACTCGTGATCGAATTGCACAAGACTTAAACATTGATGGTGTGCCCATTACATTAATTGATACGGCGGGTCTTCGCGATACCGTTGATCAAATAGAAATATTAGGTATTGAGCGTACATGGCAAGAAATTAATCAAGCTGATGTGATACTTCATGTTATTGATGTTTCAAATCAAAATGTTGTCATTAACAAGCAATACCAAAAGTGGGTTTCAATTGGAATAAACCATCGTTCGTTACTTAACTTAACGCTGTTAAATAAATGTGATTTGGTTGATCATCAAGCCCATAACCATACTGCTAATAAATCGTCTCATTCCAGTGAAGACCACAACAATGATTGTATTTATGTATCAGCAAAAACAGGTCTAGGTCTTGATGCATTAAAAGCTAAACTTCTTACGGCAGCAGGCCGTACTTTAGGTGAATCGTCACCTTGGCAAGGTCGAACAAGACATATTCGTGCATTGAAAATTGCTCAAACGCATCTGTTACACGCGCAAGAATATTTATTTTTTGAAGGTGTATCGCTTGATATTGTTGCTGAAGAACTACGGCTAACGCATCATGCATTGGGGGAAATTACAGGAAAAATATACGCCGATGATCTTTTAGGTGAAATATTTTCTAATTTTTGCATCGGAAAGTAATATATTTTTGTGGATAACTCTGTGCACAACCTGTGCACACATTGTGTATAACGCTTAACTTAATAAATAACTAAAAAGTTATGCACATTTGTGCACAGTATTAAACAGAACAATTGCACAGCTTTTTTTTAGTATAAAACCATGATAATAATAGGTAATTTACTGGTTATCCACTTATCCACAGGGCTTATTATCCATTAGTTTTTATATATATAAAAGATTAATTAACAACATTAAAAAAGATCGTTACATCATTTTTAACTTTTCAATTGCTTGTGTTAAGGTGTTATCTTGTTTTGCAAAACAAAAACGAATCAAACCTAATTCAGGTACTGGTTTTGATTTATTGTAAAAAGCTGAAACAGGTATAACCGTCACACCTTGCATTTGTGTTAACCAAATTGCAAAATCTTGATCGTTTTTATTTGATATATTTCGGTAATCAGCAAGCAAAAAAAATGTTGAGGGGCAGCTTAATGTTTTGAAATTTGTTTGTTTTAATCCGTTTTGTAAAAGGTCTCTTTTTTCTTGATAAAAACTAGGCAAGTCTAAATATGTTGAAGCATCTTTTGTGTACTCAGCAAGAGCATATTGAAACGGTGATGGCACGGTAAACACTAGAAACTGGTGTATTTTTCTAAGCTCTGATGTTAGGTCAGATGGGGCGCAGCAATAACCGATTTTCCATCCTGTTGTGTGGGTTGTTTTTCCAAATGATGAAATCACAAAACTTCGTTCTACTAGGTTTGGTCTTGATGCCACACTTAAATGTTGATTAGGTTTAAAAACAATGTGTTCATAAACCTCATCTGAAAGCAAAAGAATATTTGTATTTAAAACAATTGCCTCTATTGCATCTAAATCTTCAACTGACATAATTGCACCAGTTGGGTTATGTGGAAAATTTATTATTATTAGTTTTGTTTTACTTGATATAGCTGCAGCAACAAGGTTCCAATTTACCCAGAACGTGTCATGATCATTATCAGGTGGCAACATACTGACAAAGACAGGTTTACCCCCGGCTAGTATTATTGCTGGCTCGTAGGCGTCGTAACTGGGTTCTATGACTATTGCTTCATCGCCTTGACTTATACAAGCTAGAACCGCAGCCATAATTGCTTCAGTAGCGCCGCTGGTAACAGTAATTTCTTGTTCTACATCGTAATCTGCACCATACAATGTTTTGACTTTTTTTTGTATGACGTCTCTAAGTTGCGCAACGCCTGGCATATATGGATATTGATTATGACCCGCATGCATGGCTTCATAGACTAAACTTATGAGTTTGTCACTGGGGTTAAAGTCTGGAAACCCTTGCCCTAAGTTTATGGCTTTATGTTCAGCCGCCATCTTACTCATAGTTGTAAAGATGGTTGTGCCAACTTCTGGTAATTTTGATTTGATCTTCATTGATTGCCCGTTATTACTTAATTAACTACTTTTTTCTTTCTTAAATAAGACGTCTGAAAACACTTGTACTTTTTTTTGTTTCTTAAACATGCCACTTATAAAAACTTTTGTTGTACACAGGTTGTTAGCATTATATTCACAGCTTATCAACAGAGTTATCCCCAAAGTTATCCACAGTTTAGTTTCCCCTTCATACGTTTGTACACTGTCTCGTTTCACGTGAAACTATTTTATACACACAGTTTATAATTCTTACTCTTACCCAATTTTAGGTCTATGTATTATGAGCGATGGGGCTAACTTCGATGTGATCGTCATAGGTGGTGGCCATGCTGGCACTGAAGCAGCACTTGCATCTGCTCGTTTAGGTGTTAGAACATTGTTGCTTACACACAATATTGATACCTTAGGTCAAATGTCTTGTAACCCGTCAATTGGCGGTATAGGTAAAGGCCATCTCGTTAAAGAAATAGATGCTTTAGGTGGTGCCATGGCATTGGCGACTGATTTTGCAGGTATTCAATTTAGAACGTTAAATAGTTCAAAAGGTGCGGCCGTACAATCTACGCGCGCACAGGCAGATCGATTGTTGTACAAAACTTCAATTCGACAAAAACTAGAAAACCAATCAAATTTAACAGTTTTTCAACAGTCAGTTGAAGACATGTTGGTTACTGGTGATCAAGTTAATGGTGTTGTTACACAGTTGGGTATTGCATTCTATGCGCCCTGTATCGTGCTTACTGCAGGTACTTTTTTGAATGGCCTCATTCATGTGGGTATGCAAAATTATACGGCTGGTAGGGCTGGTGACCCTGCATCTGTATCGTTAGCACATCGGTTAAAAGAATTGTCTTTACCTCAAGGCCGTCTTAAAACAGGAACGCCACCCCGTATCGATGGCAAAACAATCAACTTTAGTAAGTTGCAAGAGCAATTGGGTGATGTTGAACCAATCCCTGTTTTTTCATATATGGGTCATGCATCGATGCACCCTAGGCAATTACCTTGCTGGATCACACATACTAATGAAAAAACGCATGACATTATTCGTGCGGGTCTTGATCGTTCACCCCTTTATACTGGCGTTATTGAAGGTGTTGGCCCAAGATATTGTCCTTCAATTGAAGACAAGGTAAATCGATTTGCTGACAAAAGTAGCCATCAAATCTTTCTAGAGCCAGAAGGGTTAACAACTCATGAGATCTACCCTAACGGAATTTCAACAAGCCTTCCCTATGATGTACAACAAGGTATTGTGCACTCTTTACCTGGTTTAGAAAATGCTCGTATTCTTCGGCCAGGTTATGCGATCGAATATGATTATTTTGACCCCAGGCATTTAAAAACAAATCTTGAAACCCAATCAATTAATGGTCTATTTTTCGCTGGACAAATCAATGGTACGACCGGTTACGAAGAAGCAGCAGCTCAAGGCTTAATGGCGGGTACTAATGCCGCTTTACAAGTTTTACAAAAAGAGCCATTTGTTTTAAGGCGTGATCAAGCTTATATCGGTGTCATGATTGATGATTTGGTTAGTCTTGGTGTTACAGAACCTTATCGTATGTTCACATCGCGTGCTGAATACCGCTTAAGCTTAAGAGAAGATAACGCTGATTCAAGATTAACTGAGTTGGGTCGTCATATTGGTCTAGTTGAAGATGAGCGTTGGGTTTGGTATTCATCTAAGCGTTTAGCGATTGATAATGAGGTTTTGCGATTGAAGAGTACTTTTGTACACCCTTCATTGTTAGATGATAAGCAAATGATTACTGTTATAGGTAAACCGCTTGAAAAAGAATATTTGTTATCTGATCTTCTTCGTCGACCAGATGTCAATTATGCAAGTTTATCTTCCCTTAAGAAATTAGATGGTTCGTTTGTTTCAAGTGTTATGTTAGACGATGTTGTCAAATCACAGGTTCAGGTTGAAATTAAGTATGAGGGTTATGTTAGTCGACAAAAAGAAGAGGTTTTACGACAATTGAGCCATGAGTCGTTAGTTATACCCTTAGATTTAGACTTCGGCGCAATTAATAGTCTCTCTATTGAAGTTCGACATAAACTTAAAACCGTTAAGCCACAAACGATTGGTCAAGCATCTCGAATTTCAGGTGTTACGCCAGCGGCAATATCTCTCATAATGATTCACGTGAAACGTTTCCAACACCAAAATATGCTTGATCAATCTACTGTATGAGCAAGGTAAGTTTCGACGAAAACGATACCTATGAGATATCACTCGAGCTACAAAAAGCTTTTAATGTTCTTGATCTACAACAAGATTTACCAAAACAAAAAAGATTAGCAGAATACGCAAAACAAATTTTGAAGTGGAATAAAACATACAACTTAACGGCAATCAAAAACTTGCATGATGTCTATACTCAGCACTTGTATGACTCTTTGTCGGTTATTAAACCAATTGAAAACTATGTTAAAAAACAAAATATTGAAAAAGTGTCTATTTTTGATGTAGGGTCGGGTGCCGGGTTACCTGGCGTAGTTATTTCAATTATGTGTCCCCACATAAAAGTCATTTGTATTGATTCCGTTGGTAAAAAAGTGGCATTTGTGAAGCATGTTGCAAGTATGTTGGGCTTAACAAACTTAAGTGCTCAACATCAGCGCATAGAAAGTTGGCAAACAGAGCCCGTTCATATTGTTATCTCAAGAGCATTTACATCGCTAATCAATTTTATAAATTGGGCGGGCAAACATGTACAAAACAATGGCCAAATGATTGCGATGAAAGCGCATCTTTCAAAAGACGAGCTAGAAGCATTCGATCAACAAAACACTTGGCAAATTAACCATGTTGAAAGCCTTGTTGTACCAAACATGCATGCTACACGGTGCTTAGTGTGGATCAATAAAAAGGAACGTCATGATGACGAATAACAATAAAAAACCCCC
>JBDNHM010000325.1:0-2763 GCA_041688825.1 Burkholderiaceae bacterium
ACTCATACAGTCTTTATATGTGCCGTATAGTATCGATCTAAAAAACGCCTTAAAAGACCTCGAAGCCTGTCATCATAGTTTTCAGTGGCAACCTTCATCGACAAAGTTAAAAAAAGACTTAAGTCGTCGAGCATATCAAATTTACAGCGTCTTAGGCCTTTCAGACCCACGAGAGTTTATTGAGTGGTAATTTTAGAGGATGGTAAAGAGAAAAAGATGCTTATTTCGTCATGCATATCATCTTACTGCCGCCCCAAAAAAATCTCTTCAAATAAAATGTTGCATGGTTTAACTCTAAACCTTTTGGTCTTTTATCGTTATTAAGCTGGCTTTACAGAGCCTGGCTAAATTCCTGCCCAAGCCTTCAAGATGTCAGGACGAGATTGCAGTTCGCTTGCGAGCCTTGAAAAACCTGAATATCCAAATCCATCTCCTTTTCTTACTTCTGTGAAATACAGCTTTCGTGACTTTGCCAAACCGATTAAATCTGTTAGTAAACCGATGTTACGTTGTCTACGCTCTTGCAAAGTTAGATGCCACTGATAGTGGACGGGTAAACCAAATTGACCCGTATCAGGCGTATCAAATGGTTGCGGTATGCATTGAACTTTTGAATTAGTCAGTATTTCGCTTGCCCTTTTTTTGACGTGTGGATTGTCACTACAAACGAGTACACGGCGACCAGAAAGCTGCGTGCTTAGCTGTCTCAAAAAAGGCTCGTAATCTGTTTGATAGTCGGTATGGCGAATATGAATCGCATCGTAGTCATCGCCAAGCACCGTCAATTGTTGTTTGATGTTTGACTGAATAGTTGAATTTAAACGAAAAAGTTGTATTGCAAGCGCCGAGACTGTTCCACCGCCAAAGGCATCATGAATAACCAGTGGTTCCGATCGCCTGTAAAACTGATAATCTTTAAGATAATTTCGCATACGATTCATACCTCGATACGGAATTGATGCGTACCAGATTTTTTCTAATTTCTTGCGAAAAGGGCTCAGTGGTTCAAAGTCATCTTTACTAGATAAATTTGTTGATGAATCAACTATTAAGGGTTGAAGCAGTTGCTCGATTTGGTATTGAAATTTTTTTGGGTAACACTCTTGCGTATTAAAAAAATCGATAAGCTCGTCCGACATGTGCATAATTACATTGTCTTGAGAGCCCGCATAGTTCATGTAATAACTGATGTCATCTGCCAAACACGATGCACGCGTATCAACAACTAGTACTCGATTGCATGAGCAGGCGTACTCATAAGTACGCCATATTTGACACATCACGTCATTAAAACCGCAATATTGAGGTATGCAGGCAACATAACGATCAAACATCGTTAAATTTACTTGAGTTGTATGATCGTACAAATCAATTTTCCTTTACTTGTTTTACTGGCATATTAAGGGATTTATATTAAAGTTATTTAATTTTTAAGGATAAAAGAAGCTCTAACTTTCAACGTGAGGCAACATAAAATGAAAGAATCGAGTTCAAAAAGCATACAAAATGATGCTTCAGTTGATGTAAAAGTTCCAAGTGATACTGAAGAAGGTCTTAACGATGAAGCGAGTGCACGACGATCGGCTCTGCGAAGAATTGGCAAGTACTCAGCTTATGCTATACCAGCGCTTTTGGCGTTAGCCCATAAGCCTGCGGCTGCTTATTAAGTTTATTACTCGTGTTGCATAAACTCATTGGTATTTTTAGTGTTCCAGCTTCATAGCAACAACGTTTTTGCTCTGTACAATTTAATCTCTAATGGCTGATACGCTGAACTTTGCAATGCATCATGCAATTGTGCAATGCTTAACGCAAACCCCAAGTTTTGGTGCGTGGTTGTATGACGACCACTTATTGACATGTGACCTAAAAAAAAGACACATAGGTTTGCACAATCAGACGTCTGCCGCCATTTGGCTATTAATCAGTGACGGTATTGACGACGAAGATTTATTTAAACATTACGCAGATCTATTTGCTTTGCCGCTGGCGCAGGCTCGCCTTGATGTCGAGCAATGCCTAGCCGATTGGCATTCGCAGGGTTGGGTTGAGCGTAATGCTGCAAAACAGTGGTGTTTTTGTTTAAATAATGAACAAGTTTCTGCTGACTCTACTGCGTTTAGCTTCATAGAACATGCGCCCCTTTTTGATCACGAGATTCACCGAGGGGTTTATTGTTTTGGTGATTTGCCGTTTGAGCTTCAAATTCGATCTACTTGCATGGCAGTGATTGATCGGGCGAGCCAAAGTAAATTAAACAGCCATTCATCAATCTTAAATGACTCACCTCTTAGCTCATGGCCACTCAGTGCTTCAGCTAAGGGTTTCTCAGAGCGCCTGATGGCCATTTGCAAAGGTTTCGCCAAGCTTGACGCCCTGCCAGAGGGTGCGGGCTGGGTAACTGTATCAGTAGATGGTGAAGACATTATTTTGCAAGACAGCAACAATCAACACCCTCGTTGTCTTGAGTCAGAGCTGGCAATGGGGTTGGTGTACGAGGCAATGATAGGTGTGTCTTACCCAGCGCGTAATGTGGTGTTGACGCTACATGCTGCAGGGGTAAAGCAGGGGCGATGTTTCGCGCTTGCAGGTGTGTCTGGTGTGGGTAAAAGTACACTTTCTGCTTTATTGGCACATGCCGGCTGGGAATTACTGGGTGATGACATTGTCGCCATTGAAATCAATCAAAGCGTTCAACAAACCCCATCATTAGGTTTGTTACGGTTTCCGACCGCCATCAGCCTAAAATCAGGAAGTTGGCCG
>JBDNHM010000326.1:0-1937 GCA_041688825.1 Burkholderiaceae bacterium
GCCTAGGGCTTAAGCCTAAAGCATTAAGCCTTTTTAGGTGCCTTGGCATAGCGTAGGTAAGGCAATTTAATGTCGATTTCGCCAAACTTTTCGCGAGCTGCGTCGTCACTTAAGCTCAAAGCGACAATCACGTCTTGACCCGGTACCCAGTTAGCGGGTGTAGCAAGCGGCACACCATCTGTTATTTGAATCGCATCTAAAGCCCGTAAAATTTCAGCAAAATTACGACCAACTGACATCGGGTATGACATCGTTAAGCGAATTTTTTTATCTGGCCCAATAATAAAAACAGTGCGAACCGTCGCAGTGTGAGCAGGCGTGCGGCCATCTGGTAAGTAAGCGTCAGCAGGCAACATGTTGTAGAGTTTTGCGACCTGAAGTGAACGGTCATCAATAATCGGGAAGTTAGCTGGTGCATCGGCGAAAGCTTCAATGTCACGCATCCACTTATGGTGCTCTTCGACGCTGTCAACTGAAACACCCATTACTTTGGTGCCACGGCTTTCAAAGTCTTTAGCTAACTGTGCAACCGCACCAAACTCAGTGGTGCAAACAGGTGTGAAATCTTTAGGGTGTGAAAACAGAATCGCGTAGTGATCACCCATCCATTTATGAAGGCTTAACTCACCTGATGTTGAGTCAGTGGTGAAGTCTGGGGCGATATCGTTGATACGTAATGACATATAAAAACTCCTTTTAATATTGAAATAAGCATGACTTAAGTGATTATTTAAATAAAGAACCTGAGTGGTTGCTTACTGATAGCCCGATAGCAACTAACGCTCTTTTTCAGCTCTCTTTTGAAGGCTTTAAATAACCTACTTAAGGTATACCACCATTTAATTACAAAAAATATAAAATGTATATTTGTAAATTACTATCGACTCTTAGTTAATAGTTATGGCAAACGTTGTAATAAGTTTTAAATGCGTCAACTAAGTGAGTGCAAATACGTGAGCACAACTACATGTACCGATTGCGTTAACTGATTACACAGCCAATTTTTCAACTAGGGTTGCAAAGCGGTTTATATAGTTTGATAAAAATTCATGTGTCGTTGCGTCGGTCACATGACCTTCTTTATCAATCAGGTTTGGTTTAAAAGTTATGTAAGCTTCACCCCCCATAACCGTTGCACCCACAATACCTAAAATTTGACGAAGATGTTGTTGGGCAACGGCCGTACCGATTGCGCCTGGTGTTGTACCCGTGATGCAAGTGGGTTTGTCTTTCCAAACGTTGTTAGCTGCCGGCTTAGAACCCCAGTCAATTGCATTTTTAAGTACTGCAGGTAGGGAACGATTGTATTCAGGCGTAATGATTAAAACACCCTGACATGCAGCCACCTCAGCAGTAAAACGGTTTATTTCTGCAGGGCGGTCACCTTCTAAATCACCATGGTACATCGGTAAATCTGCAATGTTAATCAGCTCAAAACTAAGCGAGCTGGGTGCCATTTTGGTTAATGCCAAACCGAGTAACTGGTTAATTGATTCTTTGCGACTACTGCCAACAATAAGCGCTATTTTATAAACAGACATGACAAAACCTTTGTTAAAACAATTTTATTAATTGGAATTTGAGCGAGTATCGCTCATGCTTCGTGACTTTTAAATTTAAATAGATCTTTATTACTTATAACATTCAAATTAAGAAACCTTATAAGAATAGACTATTTTGAAAGGGCGTTCATTTTTTTTAACGCTTCAACCTACCGAACTTATTCAGATTTTCATAACTTTACGCATTTTGTTCAAGACAAATAAAGTGTTGATTTGCTAAAATAAATACGAATGGTTATCATTACGTAAATTTACGTTTTGAAAAGGGTAAGTATGAAGAATCAAGTTTCAGCACTCAAACGCCGGCTTAACCGGGGTGGGCAACTTAAGCTCAAGGGTGCCGTTCAGCCATCATTAAGCATTTTAGCTTTGGCA
>JBDNHM010000327.1:0-8665 GCA_041688825.1 Burkholderiaceae bacterium
CCCAGCCGGCATGTGCCAATAAAGCAGAAAGCGTACTTTTACCCACACCAGACACACCTATCATTGCCTCATACACCAGCCCCATTGCCAGCTCTGACTCAAGACGACGTGGGTGTTGATTGTTACTGTCTTGCAAAATAATGTCTTCACCAACTAGCGATACAGTTACCCAGCCCGCACCCTCTGGTAGGGCGTCAAGCTTGGTGAAACCCCCGCAAATGGCCATCAGCCGCTCTGAGAAACCCTTAGCTGAAGCACTGAGTGGCCATGAGCTAAGGGGTGAATCATTTAAGATTGATGAATGAATGTTTAATTTACTTTGGCTCGCCTGATCAATCTCAGCCATGCAGGTAGATCGAATTTGAAGCTCAAACGGCACATCACCAAAACAATAGACCCCTCGGTGAATCTCGTGATCAACAAGGGGCGCATGTTCTATGAAGCCAAACGCAGTAGAGTCAGTAGAAACCTGCTCATCATTCAAACAAAAGCACCACTGCTTTGCTACATTACGCTCAACCCAACCCTTCGAATGCCAATCGGCTAAACACTGCTCGACATCATGGCGAGCCTGCACCAACGGCAAAGCAAATAGATCTGCGTAATGTTTAAATAAATCTTCAATACCTTCACTGAGCAATAGCCAAATGGCAGCAGACGTATGATTATGCAAACCTATGTGTCTTTTTTTGAGGTCACATGTCAATAAATGGTCGTCATACAACCACGCACCAAAACTTGGGGTTTGCGTTAAGCATTGCACACTTGCATGATGCATTTCGAAGTTCAGCGTTTCATGGGCTACCAAGAGGGCCAGCTTTGCTAGATAAAGCCAATAAGGCTGGCACCGCATACGCTGAGTACTTGCCAATTCTGCGCAGAGCCGATCGTCGTGCACTCGCTTCATCGTTAAGACCTTCTAGACTTGTAACTGGAACAGTTACATCAGCTGCAGCATCATTTTGTATGAATTGTGAATTCGGTTCTTCCATATTATGTTGGCCCATATTAAAGATTTCAGCACGTTCGCCCCCTAAATTAAAAAGGGCATTGATATCTTAAGCGAAAACCACACATAAAAAGCATACACGCTTATATAGGCCATTTCTTTGTCTTATTTACACCTATCGATATTCGGAAAACGGTTTTCTGAATATCGATCGTATAAGGTAATGGGCCAAGCCACGAACAAAACCAGCCACTGCAGCGCACCCTTTGGAGTGGTAGGCTTTTTAACTCGTAATACTGAATGCCACCATAATCGACCGAAATTGACAAGCGACCGAAGACGCCACTTCAGGGGTATATTTGTTACCAATTGTTGCTTGTATACATGCATGCAACCTACTGATGATTGAATTCGGTTAGTAAGCATCTTGGCTGACAATCCATCTGGCTGATACTCGGCTGAAACAGCGATGGCATTGGAAATGTAAAGCATCTGATTGTTTTTTAACTGAAATAGCAGTGCTGACTCAGCTAAGAAATATTCACCTTCAAAGGTTGGGAATCGTAAAGACATCAAAGCTTGGCTAAAAATCAAAGAACTGTCAAAGTGCGGTTCTTCCGCGATACGCTCACTAAAGTTTAAAAGCCGATTAGGTTTGTCAAAACAGTATTGACGACTGGCTTTTGGTACAGTCAGCGGTAACTGAATAAGTAATGCGCCCAGCGCTTGGGCCTGCTCAATCGCCGAGCAAGCCTTCAAAAGACCGCCCGGGTTTACCCAGTCATCACTATCTACAATCAGCACCCAATCGCCCGTTGCGCGTTTAAAACCTTCGTTTAGCGCCCTGTGCTTGCCACCATGAGGAACCTTTACGTAGCTTAGTGTAATAGCTGCTGGCAAGACGAAACGGCCAACCACCTCAGCCGTTTGATCGCTAGAGCCGTCATCAACAATCAACCAATCTATTTGGTGGTGGTTGAGTGGTTGTGACGCGATAGACTCAAAAAGTCGCGGCAAAAGATATGCTCTGTTAAAGGTGGCGGTTACGATAGTTAGGCGCACATTGGATCTTTTAACCTAGGAAATTTTAGGTGCTGACGCCGCACAACCTCAAAAGAAATCCGTTTCTCATGTTGATGTGTAATAGTCACTGCATGATCATCGTCTTTTTTAAGTTACAGCCTATTGTAAACAAACGGCCAGCCCGGCAAGCATCGAGCAAGTTTTTCCCAATTGCGCTGCGCTTGGCCAGTTTCCCAATTTTTTAAAAGTTTTACAGAAACATATCGCGATTCGTGCAAAATAAAATTCACAAAAAAAGACACGCCTAGCTGGCTACTCGATCCGCAAAGGTAAAAGTTGATGTTTAAGATCGCACAACTGTAATATTTTTAAAATTTATTGTGCGGCTCACTTTTTTCTCAAATCAATCGACTACAACATACGGAAATTTCGATTAACCAACAAAACGGTTAAGAATCGCTGGATGCTTATGCAACGCGCTTGCTAATGCAGCAAAACCAGAAGGCCCGGCGTAAGACCATGCGTTATCTGGCGAGACTTTTTTGGGTAATATGAATAGGCCGAGTTTGCGCATAAATGAAATTTGTGACACACCTGATCTGGTGACATCACCAAAGTATAAGTTTTTGGCACGCGCCATGCCAATTAGATCTGTCAACATGGTGATATTTCTCAATCGACGCTCGTTCAAAGGCAAATGCCAATGATAATGTGCTGGACGAAATGTGTCGGTATCTAAAGAAAGTTCATTTGGTGACGCAACGCAAACCACATTGGATGCAGTTAGGCGAGATTTTGCATATTCGATAACTTTATAGTTATCACTACAAAGCAAGACCGTTCTACCCACTAGCTTGAGTTGCAGCGAGTTTATCAATAATTCGTAGTCAGTTTTGTAATCAGTGTGTCTAATATGAACCGCGTCATAGTCTTGCCCGAGCAATCGCAATCTCTCGAAAATATCTTCTCTTATACTAACATTTAGTTGAAACATGCTCAGGGCTTTGACCGAATCTAAACCACCACCTGAACGATGATGAATCACCACAGACTCAGGACGGTTGACGGTGCAATGCATATTTGGTGCCCGCATGCTTAATCGAAAGCTCAACCACAAGAAACGCCATTTTCGTATGGGTAAAAGTTCACTAGATGGTCGATTTATATAGCGTAACATTCGGGAAATATGCGAAAAAAAACTCTGGCCATAATCGGTTGTACTAGCTATCGAACCGGCCAAAAAACGGTGGCCGATTAAATCTAGAGCGCCTCTAAATACTGATGGGTAACAAGTGAAATGATTGAGAGCCTGCAAATCAACGTTACGCATATCGATTTGTGTAGGCACCCTTTGCATCATGTTGGTGGTGACGGTTTGGAAATAGTAAGACAAATCGTCAGCGAGGCCGCAGAATCGAGTGTCAATCAAAAGCTCGCGTTTTGTTTGAACTGCATAATGAAACGACTGCCAGATCTGACACATGGCATCATTGAACCCACAACCTCGAGGCACACAAAGAAGAATACGCATAAAGTAAATCTCTGTTGATTAAATTAATATTACTTGGCAATATCACTTAAAATCACCACTCAATTAACTCTCGTGGGTCTGAAAGGCCTAAGACGCTGTAAATTTGATATGCTCGAAGACTTAAGTCTTTTTTTAACTTTGTCGATGAAGGTTGCCACTGAAAACTATGGTGACAGGCTTCGAGGTCTTTTAAGGCGTTTTTTAGATCGATACTGTACGGCACATATAAAGACTGTATGAGTTGCTTGGGTAATGCATATGACCCAAGCTCTAATTGATGGTTAGACAATATACGCAAGCCATGAAAATGGTAAAAGGTGGCTTCGCTTTGGTTAAATCGCGTGGCATTCCAAGGGGCTAAGGCGTGGGCTTTATTTTGCAGTACGTGCACAGACGGCCCAAACCTTTCAGGCCAATCATCTAAATACTTTTGATCGCCAAACTTACCCTCTTCAATTTTTGCATAGCACCATTCAATGCAGCGTTCTTCCCACCATTTTCTAACGACCTCAGCGCCATAACGCGTAAAGCTCATAAATTGCACGCAATATTTACCTGATTGAGAGGCTTGATCGTATAGCGGCGCGTAAGCATGCTCGGTTATTAAAACCTGCTTATTTGAAACAGTAAATTCATCAAAGATAGATTGTGGGTGCTTCAAAAACCACAGATCAGCGTCAATATATGTAACGCGGTTAACTTCATCATCTGCTTCGTAAACAAATCGTGGAGCGAAGGGTGTGAGTGTCCAGCAATATTCAGCCGTTGAACGGATAGCCTTGACCCGCAATAAATCTGCTGTTTCAAGTTTGCTTAATTTCAATAGACGCACATTAGGTAACTGTAATGTTGAAAGTACATCAAAGGCTTTGTCGTCTACACAAAGAACCCAAAGTGTGTAAGCTTTTACATGGCGTTGCATGGATCGATGCAATGCTAAACCGTGCAGCAAATACTGGCTATCGAACAATGTCACAAAGTGCTCTGTCATGGTTTACATACCAAGTGTTAGGCAGTTTTTAGCCTTTAAATCAGGCCTTTAATTTTCTTGCAATAATCGAGCGGCAGGCTTGAATGTAGTCTTGAGCAGATCGGCTATTTGTAGCCGTATTACCGTCATGTATTCGTCTTAAAGCTAAAACCTGATCTACTTTTACTGTTTTTAAACCCATACCTTGGGCTCGGTCATACCATTCCATAAATTCACCGGCTTTAAGGTTTTCATCAAAAAACCCTACTTTCATAAAGTCAGTTTTGTGCATCATAAGTGTAATAACACTCAAACTCATGGTTTGCTCAGTTTTGTTTCGCTTATAAGAAGAAGCGCCTGCCGCACCCGCAACTTCTAAGTGAGGGCCTGATACTTTCTGCGCTGTTGAAAACTCTTGGTATTGGGTAAAAACCATTTCACCTTTTAGTTCTTCAAGCATTTTGTGTTGTAAAGCTAACTTTTCTGGCAACCAAAGGTCGTCTGAATCTAAAAATGCCAAAATATCACCGGTTGATTTTTCAATACCCGTGTTTCGCGCATAAGTTGCACCGCGTTGCGGTTCATTAAATACCTTAATTCTAGGGTCATTCAGTGCCTGTAATTGGACGACTGTATGGTCAGTTGATAAGTTATCAACCACCACAATTTCAATATCTGGCCAAGACTGCTCAAGAATACTTTGTACGCATGCAACAACCATCTCTTGACGATTAAAAGTTGGTACTATAACGCTGATCATATTTTATAAACCAAAGGCACTTTTGACATGAGCACAAGTATAACGACCACAACCTTCGAAGTATTCGGTGCCAATATTGTTTCAGAATTGTTTGAGGGCGAGGTCGTTGCGGTAAATTTAGACTCTGGTAACTATTACAGCATACGCCATACGGGTGCTTACGTTTGGAATGCGCTCATTACACAACACATCTTAGAGCAAATTATTGATGTCTTAAGCCAAACGTATCAAAATCACTCAATAAATATAGCTAATGAAATTAAGCAGTTCGTCGAGGCGTTACAAAAAGAGAGTTTGCTTAAAGTAACTCAAAACGCAAATAGTCAAACTGAACTTGCTGCACCAACGGGTGATTATGTATCACCCACGATTGATGCTTTCAATGATATGCAAGAAATACTGCTTCTTGACCCCGTGCATGATGTTGATGAATCGGGCTGGCCGGTCGTTAAGCCATAATTGATCTGGCTATGCATTCGCCAAAAGAAGTTTATAAGAAATGGGTTGATCAGACTAACATTTCAAGAAAATCAGGTGTCACAGACTATTTTTTCAATATAGCTGACCTCATTGTTTGTGTTCGGCTGCATAGCCAAACTTTAGTTAAACCCTTTCTGTCTGCAATTGACCATTTACGCATTGAACCCAGCAAAGCAGAATACGTCATTGACGTGTGGGACTGCAAAAATAGTCAACTGACTTTCCCCCCTTTTGATTACGGAATTGATGACGTCAAACTGCGGGGTGAAATACCACAATACTCGGGTGATGGCATTGAATTTGCCTACTTTGCCCACGCGAGAATGGTGCACGTTTTAAATGAAAATACGAAGCACGGAATTGTTGCGCTAATGAATGCAGACGCACTACCTAAATTTGAATTGGCCTGCCCGTTTCGAGCAATTTTTTCATGGGTCTTACGAAATAATCGTATGTCTATTATTCACGCTGCGGCCTTGGCAGACAGCACGGGTAATACATGTTTAATTATGGGTAAAGGCGGGGCAGGTAAATCAACCACTGCAATCAGTTGCTATTTAGCGGGCATGCAATACATTGGCGATGATTTGTGCGCAATTGGCATACGTGATTCAAAGGTTTATATCTTTAGCATTTACTCATCGGGCAAAACCTACCGCTCAGAATGGCAATATATGCCCGAGCTTTCAACGTTAGCCACCCATTATTTCGATAAAGATTTTGACAAAGAAGTTTACTTTTTTTCAAATTCACCTGAGCGTACGAGTCGATCAGGGCCTTTGAAAACGATTTTTATACCGGTCAAAGCGGGGGCATTAAAGCCCACTAGCCCACCACCCATCGCATCTATTATCAACACCACGGTTGAGTCAACCCGAGAGTTGCTGCCCGCTGCGGGGTTTGAATCAGTTCCTTTGTTGTACGCCGCCTTCAAACAAGCGAACGTATCGCTGTTGCAATTAGAAGATAGCCGTAAATGCCCCATTCCACAACTTATCATCTAAATTTAGCCCTATGAACATCTGCTTCATTGGCAATAGCGTGAGCTCGCAAAAAAACTCGTACCAAAAAGTGCTCAGTCAACGCATGGGTGAGTTAAGTTTGAATACGCACGAAACAAACAAAGTTATTAATTGCAGTTTGGGGGGTATAGGTTCGTTAGGCATTTGTTTTTTTATTGATCGTTTTATTAAAAAAACACCGATCGACTTATGTTTTATTGAAACATTTGTGGCTGATTTAGGGTTGGCCACACCCAAAAAATACATCGCGGCCGCCCTAAAAGGTATTATGCAAAATAAAGCGCTGGCACATGCAAAAATTGTTCCACTTTACCTTTATCGCAGTCATATTTCAGTTGTGGAATACCAAGACTTATTAAATATCTACGACGAAGTTTTTGATTCTTTTGGGCTCACACCAATCAATGTTTATGCGCATATCAGCGATTTAGTTGCTAATCAAAAGATTGACTCAACTGAGGTCGTTTACGACCAGGTTCACACCACGGAAAAGGGCTCTGAAATATATGCTAATTTCATTTACGAAGCACTTTTAGAATTTGAATAATATAAAGAGTCTAAAGAATTAAATGAATATAAAAAACTTCATGTGATTGATGAACTTAAAAAAACTAAAGCAACTAAAACAACTGAAGCAATTACAGTAACTAAAGCAACTAGCACACCTCTAAACCCAGAAATAAAAACTCTAGCCCTACCGCCTCATTTCAATCATTCACATGCGTTCATTCCGAAATCGCTTGGGCCCGCTTCTGAATATGTCATGAAGGGTCGCTACCATGAAGGTCGCTTTCGTCTCATCATGCCTTATTATCAAATAGAGAGCGATACCGCTATAGAATTTGCAATGGGTGCTTTTAATTGTATTGGCCTCATTGTTATTGCTGATGCTGATACGGGCGCCATAATGATTGCTAACGCTAAAGAACAGAGCATGCCCATTGACAGAAATGCTGAGGCAAATGAATGGTGTTTTAGCGTACAAATTTATGACAGGTGGTGTGATTCAAGCCGACTACAAGTTGTTATATTTCCTGAGCCTGCAGTCGCTCACAGCACTCTCACTATTATGGCTTTAGATCATGGCAAGGCCGATTACACAGCCAACCTGCTCACCAACCAAACCATGCATGTGGCCAAAAATATAAAAATTGTGCATCTCATGGCGTATGAGCATCACCTAACAGGAATACAACCTGAATGAAACCGATCGTTAGTATTATCATACCGACTCGCAACGCTGAAAAATTTGTGGGTCAATGCCTTGAAAGCATCAACAATCAAAGTTTTCGTGATTTTGAAGTGATTATTGTTGATGGCCAATCAACCGACAATACCTTAGAAGTTGCGCACGCTTCAGCAAATTTTCAGCTCGTTGAGCAAACGGGTACAGGCCTAGCCGCTGCATGGAATCAAGGCATTCAGGCCAGTCAAGGTGCTTATATAAGCTTTATAGATAGCGACGATTGGTTTGAACCCGACAGCTTAGCGCAGCACATGCAGCAACTGCTTTCGCAACCGGAAATTGATTACAGTATTGGGCACGTGAAATATTTTGCAGAAAATGCAAATAAATTACCCTATGGTTTTAAACCTTCGCTACTTAACGGCATACATCACGCCCTCATGCCTGGCTGTTTTGTGGGCAAGCGTGCACTTTTCTCAAAGGTGGGTTTCTTTGATGAAAGCTTGATTGTCGCAACAGATATTCAATGGTTTCATGATTTAAAAATAAGTCATGCCTCCTCAATAGACTTGAATGTACAGGTGCTTAATAAACGAATTCATGCAAACAATTTGTCTTACACAACCTCTGAAACGTCTGTTTACAACAAAGAGTTACTCGTGGTGGTTCGTCGTCGTTTACGTTTAGGCTCGTAACATGATCGCACCTATTAAGTTAGCCAAAAAATCAGATTTACTTGATGCG
>JBDNHM010000052.1:0-22737 GCA_041688825.1 Burkholderiaceae bacterium
CATTTTTTAGTGTGTCAGCAAGGGGCAAAGCCAACAGCCCCCCCACAGGGTGCGCCAAACACAAATCAATTAATCGCGCCAAGCTTTCAGGCGAAAGCCCCGGGCGCGCAGCATCGTGCACCAACACCCAATAATCACGATGAATACCCGTATTTAAAGCGCCCAATACCGTCAAAGCCCGGGTTGCACCCGCACAGGGCAACACGTTTACCCGCTCTAAATCAGCCAAAACGGCCTCAGCCCACACATCGTCTGGCTGCACCGCCACAATGACTCGCTCGATACGGGGGTCAACCAACAAGGCCTGCACGGCTCGCCGAATCATCGGCACACCTGCAATTAACTGATATTGTTTGGGAACGGGCTGTTTAAACGTGTTGGCTTGACCCCATTCAGCATTTGCCCCCTCATCGTGCTGGGTTTTTTCATTCACGTGAGCGTGCATTCGGCCATCTAATTGACTATCTACTGTTAAGCTATTAACCTGCCCAAACTGAGCGGTGGCGCGTGCGCCAACCCCGCCAGCTGGCACAATAGCAATTAAACGCTCAATCGGTTTTAAACCGTTTGAGTCAGAATTTTTTAGCCTAGATGCATTTGTCATCAGACAATTTTATAATACGCTTTAACCTGAGCAACACATTCATGTCTGTCGACACCAAACACGCCATTTCTACCCGATTAAAGTTACTTGCCCCACAACCCAAAATGGGGCAACGTCTGCATTACCCACAGCCCCCCGGTTCTGCTGACGCCTGGCTATTGGCCGCTTTGGCACGCCAGTCGCAGCAAACCATTGTGGTGTTAACGGCTGAACCGCTTCAAGCCCAACGGCTTTTACAAGAAATCAGCCTGGTTGATGACGGTTTACGCGTAAGAACCCTGCCCGACTGGGAAACCCTACCTTACGACGGTTTTTCACCCCACCAAGACCTGGTGTCTGAAAGGTTGCGAACCCTCTACGCCTTGACACAAAACGAAGTTGATGTGCTCACTGTGCCCATCACCACAGCGCAATACCGCTTGGCCCCTCGACCTTTTTTAGCCGCTTACACCTTTGACTTTAAGGTAAAAGACCGTCTTGACGAAGCCGCCCTGCGCGAGCAACTTATGTTGTCAAACTATAGCCATGTGTCGCAAGTTACCGCCCCGGGTGAGTTCAGCTTGCGTGGCGGCTTGGTTGACCTGTTTCCAATGGGGTCGGCCGTACCGTATCGACTTGACCTGTTTGACGATGAAATTGAATCAATACGCGCTTTTGACGTTGACACCCAACGTACCCTTTACCCCGTGCAATCGGTGCAGTTATTGCCCGGGCGCGAATTTCCCCTTGACGAAGCTTCACGCAACCAATTTCGTTCACGTTTTCGTGAAGTATTTGAAGGTGACCCCTCGCGTGCGCAGCTTTACAAAGATGTCGGCAGTGGCATTGCATTTGCCGGTATTGAATATTATTTACCCTTATTTTTTGAAGAAACTGCTACGCTTTTTGATTATTTGAAACCCAACACCTTAGTGGTTTCAAGTGGCGATCTAGAGTCTGCCATGTTGCAATTCATGCGCGATACCGTTAATCGTTATGAATTTTTAAAACACGATATTGAACGACCTGTGTTGCACCCTGATGCGTTATTTTTAAAGCCTGAAGCGGTGTTTGAGCAACTTAAACCGTTTGCTCGCCTGGCTTTCACGGCCCCTGTAGAAACTGACCCTAACCCAAGCATCAATCAAATTAGTTCGTCATTACAAAAACCGGAAACCAGCCCTCGCAAAACAGCCCTCAAACACCCTGATTTTCAAATTGCGCCTGATATAGCTATTAACCGTCGGTCTGACGACCCCATTTCTAAACTACGGGCGGTGGTTAATCAAGCCCGCACAGACCCCGACGCACCCCGTATTGCTTTGTGTGCCGACTCGCATGGCCGTCGTGAAACTTTGGTACAAATGTTGGCAGAGTATCAACTTACACCCGACAATAGTGCTGAAGAAATCAGTGATTTTCTGCAGCACGACGCCCGCTTTGCAGTCTTGGTTGCCCCCTTTGACACCGGTTTTGAGACCTATGCCGACGACCTCATTATCATTACTGAAAACGACCTGTACCCTGGTCATGCCGGGGCCACACGTCGCATTAAACGTGACCAAGGCCGCACGACTGATGTCCAAGCAATGGTTCGTGATTTGGCTGAGCTCAGGGCTGGCGACCCGATTGTGCATGCCCAATATGGTATTGGCCGCTACCATGGCCTCGTCAACCTAGACTTGGGCGACGGCGATATGGAATTTCTACACCTCGAATACGCTGGCAAAAGCACGCTGTACGTACCCGTTTCGCAACTGCATGTGATCGCGCGCTATAGCGGCGCAGACCCCGATGCCGCCCCGTTGCATCAACTCGGCTCAGGCCAGTGGGACAAAGCCCGTAAAAAGGCTGCACAGCAAGTTCGCGACACTGCCGCTGAGTTGCTTGACCTTTATGCTAAACGAGCCGCACGCCAAGGCCATGCCTTTAACAACCCTTTAGCTGACTACGAATTATTTGCGGAAGGGTTTGGCTTTGAAGAAACACCAGACCAACAAGCCGCCATTGAGGCCGTGATTCAAGACATGACATCTGGCCGCCCAATGGATCGCCTGGTTTGTGGTGACGTTGGGTTTGGTAAAACCGAAGTAGCGCTTCGGGCGGCGTTTATTGCGGTTACAAACGGTTACCAAGTCGCCCTTCTATGCCCCACCACTTTACTGGCTGAACAGCACGCACAAACTTTTGCTGACCGCTTTGCTGACTGGCCGATCAAGGTGGTTGAGTTGTCGCGTTTTCGGTCAACCAAAGAAATTTCACAAGCAATTGTCGGCATCACAGCCGGCACAGTTGACATTGTGATTGGCACCCACAAAATTTTATCAAAAGACGTGGTCTTTAAAAAACTTGGCTTAGTCATTATTGACGAGGAACACCGTTTTGGTGTGCGTCAAAAAGAAGCCTTAAAAGCCATGCGGGCTGAAGTTGATGTGCTAACCCTTACAGCCACGCCTATACCGCGTACCCTGGGCATGTCGTTAGAGGGCATACGTGATTTCTCAATCATCGCCACCGCACCTCAAAAACGCCTGTCAATTAAAACTTTTGTTCGTCGTGAAGATGACAGCACCATACGCGAAGCCCTGCTACGTGAACTCAAACGCGGTGGGCAGGCTTACTTTTTACACAATGAAGTTGATACCATTGAAAATCGCCGTGCCCGTTTAGCTGAGCTGGTGCCCGAGGCACGTATTGCTGTAGCGCATGGTCAAATGGGCGAACGCGAGCTAGAGCAAGTGATGAAAGGCTTCTATCAACAGCGCTTTAACGTCTTGCTATGCACCACCATTATCGAAACCGGTATTGACGTGCCAACCGCCAACACCATCATCATGCATCGTGCCGATAAGTTTGGTTTGGGTCAGTTGCACCAGCTACGCGGGCGCGTAGGTCGTTCGCACCATCAAGCGTATGCTTACCTACTCACCCCAGGTGAAGACGCGATCACCAAAAATGCACGTAAACGCTTTGAAGCCATTAAAGCCATGGAAGACCTCGGTGCCGGTTTCTTTTTAGCCATGCATGACCTTGAGATACGGGGCACCGGTGAAGTATTGGGCGAGTCGCAATCAGGCAACATTCAAGAAGTCGGTTTTTCAATGTACAACGACATGTTGAACGAGGCCATACGCGCGCTTAAAAACGGTGAAACACCTGATCTAGACGCCCCCTTTACCGCAGGCTGTGAAGTTAATTTGCATGCGCCAGCCTTATTACCCACCGAATACTGCCCCGACATCAACGCCCGTTTAGCACTTTATAAGCGTTTATCAAACTGTAGCGAAATCGACGCACTGATTCAAATTCAAGAAGAGTTAGTCGACCGTTTTGGCAAACTGCCCGATGCAGCTCGCGTTTTATTGTCAATCCACCGACTACGTCTAGATGCCATGCCGCTGGGTATACAAAAAATTGATGCCACCGACGCACAAGTGTTAATTCAATTTAAATCAAACTCACCGGTTGACCCCGCAACATTAATTGAACTGATGCAAACCCATAAAAACATGCGCTTTGCTGGGCCCGATCGTTTGCGTATTGACATCGCTGTTGTTGACATAAAAGAACGCACCGACGCCATACGTGCATTACTCAGGCGCTTACAGCCCGTTACAGCCTAATTAAAAAAGAGCCATCACATGACACAAAATGCTGTGATTCAATCACCCGCACTCGACCAACAATTAATCGAACAGGCCGCTGCCACGGCTCAAGCTAACGGGGTGCAACGCATCAGTAAATCAGCCGCCCGTTTGTTAGACGTGGCGCAAGATACCGAAACGTTAAAGGCTTTAAGGCAATGGGGGCAGGCCCGATCAATTGACATCGCTATGATTGAGCCGGGCACCAAGCTCAGCGACTGCAAAGTGCTAGCGATGGACATGGATTCAACCCTCATCAATATTGAATGTATTGATGAAATGGCCGCCTTTGGTGGTGTCAAAGCAGAAGTTTCAGCTATTACCGAAGCAGCGATGCGCGGTGAAATTAATGATTTTGCTGACAGTCTCACACGACGTGTTGCCTATTTAAAGGGCTTATCAGTTGATGTTTTGCAGTCTGTTTATGAAGAAAAATTACGCTTAAACCCGGGTGCTGAAACACTGGTTCAAACCGCGTTGCAACAAGGTATTAAGGTATTGTTGGTTTCGGGCGGGTTTACGTTTTTTACAGACAAACTGGGCGCTCGTTTAAACTTAACGCACACCCTTGCCAACGTGCTAGAAACAGACGGCAACGGTCACCTAACCGGCCGGGTTGTGGGTCATATTATTGACGCCCAAGGCAAAGCCGATGCCCTAAAAGCCTTTGCCACATTGCATGGCGCAACCCCAGCTCAAACGATTGCCATAGGCGATGGCGCCAACGACCTAAAAATGCTGAGTCTTGCTCACTATTCTGTTGCCTACCGTGCCAAACCAATTGTGCAAGCACAAGCCCGCTTTGCTTTAAACGTCAGCCCGCTTGATGCGGTTTTAAATTGGTTTGATGGGGCTTAGTGAGTGCACCGATCTGCCTACGCAATATTCACTGGGTACACCATGCAGATCAAGCGGTCGCTGCTTAAATGAAGCTATGACACTGGTTTTGTGAATGATTGTTCAGCGTCACTAAAAACTATTCTTCAGGCAATTCATAGCTTTTTGTGGCGAGCTTACGTTTCAACAAATACCGAAATACAAAGCCAGGGTAGCCCAACACCAAAAAGATACAAAAGCCAATGGTGACTAACGTCATTGTGTTTGGGAACGGGTTAGACAGTGTTTTTTCAAAAGCCAAACCGATGACTATTGTGAACACAAAGTAAGTCAAGACCTCAACGACCACTAACCAGGGCGGCTTGACGGCCACTTTCTTTAAGCGAAATAAACCGAACAAACGTTCATTCATAAACGGCAAATTAGCCGCAGCCACCGCAAGCAAAATAAGTAACCAGACTGCAACGGTTTGATTATTCATACCTACATTAACCGTTTAAAACGAACGTGCAATGGTTTGTACACAGAACGACATTAAGCCGCCGGGCACAATACTAAATAGCAGCACAAGCCCAACATTGAACATCAAGACACTTGACTGAGATGTGGGCACTCGACCCAATGTGTATTGATGAATAGGCTCGTCAAAGTACATCGTCTTGACCACACGTAAGTAATAAAACGCACCGATCAATGACATCATGACAGCGTAGACAGCAACCCAAACTTGGTCAGCTTGCAACACCGCTTGCAAAATCACAAGTTTTGCATAAAAACCGACGAAAGGTGGAATACCCGCCAGTGAAAACATTAAGAACATTAAAATGCCTGCCAACACCGGGTTATGTCGATTTAAACCTTTCAAGTCGTCGATGTTTTCGCACTCAAAACCATCGCGACTCAAAAGCAACATGACACCGAACGTACCCAATGTTGTCAGCACATAAGTCAATATGTAGAACAACGCTGAACCATATGCCGACGACTGTGCCGCTTGGTCAACCGCTGAACCTGAAGCCAAACCCAGCACCACAAAACCCATATGCGCAATCGTTGAATAAGCCAACATTCTCTTAAAGTTGGTTTGCATAATCGCTGCAAGGTTACCGATTGCCAACGACAACACTGCCAAAATCATGAGCATCGGTTGCCAGTCGACCGTTAACGAGCCTAAACCTGCCACTAATAACCGTAACGTAATGGCAAAAGCAGCAAGCTTGGGTGCTGCCGCCAATACCAGCGTGACGGCTGTGGGGGCACCTTGGTACACGTCAGGCACCCACATATGAAACGGTACGACACCCAGTTTAAAAGCCAAGCCACAAACGATAAAAACCAAACCAAATACCAAAGGCATTAACGGTACTTGACCACCGCGCAAAACGTCGGCTACTGCACCCAAGTCAAGTTGACCTGTAGCACCATAAATCATTGAAATGCCATAAAGCAAGAAGCCAGACGCCAATGCACCCAAAACGAAATACTTCATCGCTGCTTCGGTTGACTGCGCATGGTCACGACGAATCGCAACCAGTGAATATAAAGCCAACGACATCAGTTCAAGGCCCAAATAAATGGTTAAGAAATTACCCGCTGAAATCATCACCATTTGGCCTAACAAGGCCATCAGTACCAACACGTAAAACTCGCCACCGCGCAACATATCGCGACTTTGAATGTACTCGCGGCCGTAAACCAGAGTGGCCAACACGGCAATATACGAGGCAAACTTTAAAATATGTGACAAATCGTCAACCACATATAGGCCATAAAACGACTGCCCCTGAGCCTCTGTCACCCACTGCAACAAGGTCATCGCCATTAAAATAATTAACGTCACAATTGAAAGCGCATAGGCCCAAGTGCGACGCGGCGACTTACTAAAAGCATCGATCAGTAAAATAGCCATGCTGGCAACCAGCAAGAAAATTTCAGGCATGGCCAGCGCGAAGTTGTATTGATTTGTCATCATGTTGGCTTACAGTTTTGAGATGGCAACGTGATCAAGCAGCGCTTGAACAGACACGTGCATTACGTCAGTAAAGGGTTTGGGGTGTATACCCATATAGAGCACCATGATGGCCATAACAGCCAAAATAGCAAACTCTCGAGAATTAATATCAGTTAAGGCAGCGACCCTTTCGTTAGCCACTTCACCAAAAATCACACGTTTGGTCATCCAGAGCGAATACGAAGCGCCCAGCACCAAGGCCGTAGCAGCCAGTAAACCAACCCAGAAGTTAAACTGAACAGCACCTAAAATCACCATGAACTCACCAATAAAACCGCTGGTTGCAGGCAGACCAGCATTGGCCATGGCGAACAACACAAAGAAAGTAGCGTAACGCGGCATCTTGTTGACGACACCACCAAAATCAGCAATTTCATGGGTATGCATACGGTCGTAAAGCACGCCAATACATAAGAACATTGCGGCCGATACAAAACCATGTGAAACCATTTGCACAATACCGCCTTCAAGACCCGCGGTATTAAATATAAAGAAACCCAAGGTCACAAAACCCATGTGTGCAATAGACGAATACGCCACCAGTTTTTTCATGTCTTTTTGTACCAATGCCACCAAACCAATATAGATCACAGCGATCAGTGACAAGGTAATCATGAACCCTGACAAAGCATGCGACGCATCAGGCGTAATCGGCAGAGAAAACCTTAAGAAACCATAAGCACCTAACTTCAACATGATGGCAGCCAACACCACCGAACCCCCTGTAGGGGCTTCAGGGTGTGCATCGGGCAACCAGGTGTGCACGGGCCACATCGGCACTTTGACCGCAAAGGCTGTTAATAAAGCCAAGAAAATAAGTATTTGTGCTTCGTAACCAATGCTTAATTGATGCCAAGCCAAGATGTCGAACGTACCTGAAATAGACCACAGGTAAATAAACGCAATCAACGTGAGCAGCGAACCCATCAACGTATACAGAAAAAACTTAAACGCAGCATAGACGCGTTTAGGGCCACCCCAAATACCAATAATTAAATACATCGGTATGAGCGTGGCTTCAAAAAACACATAAAACAACAAACCGTCTAATGCGGTGAATACACCAATCATGAGGCCCGACATGATCAAAAATGCCGCCATGTAATGTGCCACGCGATAAGTAATGACCTGCCAACCCGCCACCACCACAATCACAGTGATAAATGCAGTGAGCAACACAAACCAAAGAGAAATGCCGTCAACACCTAAGTGATAATAGACCGGGAAAGCAGCTATCCAGAGTGCGTTTTCAACGTACTGCATATCAGCTGTACTGGGGTCAAAACTGATGTACAACGGCAGGGTCACCAAAAAAGCAATGACCGCGCCAGCTAACGCTAACCAACGGGTAAAGTTTGCCCGGTCATCACGACCCACAAACAGCAACAGTATGCCGAAAAATATCGGTGTAAAAACTGCCAGCGTCAACCATGGAATAGAAGAAGTAACCATCTCGCCAGCCATTATTTATGCACCAAAACAAAGTAAGAAATCATCGCCATCAAACCAATAATCATGGCAAAAGCGTAGTGGTAAATGTAGCCCGTTTGAAAACGACGAACAACAGATGCCAACATACCCACTAAACGAGCCGAACCATTGACCATCACACCATCAATCAAGCCCTCGTCGGCTTTGTGCCACAGGCCTCGACCTAAACCGCGCGCTGCTGGCGCAATCACGCGTTCATTTAACCAATCAAAATAAAACTTATGGTCAAGCACCACATTGACACCTGACAAAGCTTTAGCAATCGCAACGGGTGCTTTAGGGTTCACCACATAGCAGTACCACGCCACCACACCACCAGAAAGTGCAATGTAGAACGGTAAGGTTTGAAATGCATGCAAGCCGTACGCCAACCAACCGTGCCAAGTTGAAGCGATTTCAGCCATGGCTTTGTGCTCGGGGTTAACCACATTAAGGGTTTCAAAAAAGGTGCCAAACATTAACGGTTCTGCCACGAAAGCGCCCAAGAACACGGCGGGTATCGCCAACATGATTAGTGGGAAGGTCACCACCCAAGGTGATTCATGCGGCTTAGCATGCGGGTCGTGACCGTGGTCGTCTTGATGATGTTCATCAACCGGCAATTGGTCGTAGCGTTCTTTGCCGTGAAACACCACAAAAAATACGCGGAAGGTATAAAGCGCTGTAACAAACGCACCGATTAAGACGCAATAGTAGGCAAACTGACCACCCCAAATGGTTGTATAGCTTGCCGCTTCAATGATGTGCTCTTTGGAATAAAAGCCGGCAAAGAAAGGGAAAGCAGACAACGATAAGCCGCCCAATAAAAAGGTAATGTAGGTAATGGGCATGTATTTACGCACCCCACCCATATACCGAATATCTTGATTATGGTGCATACCCATAATGACTGAACCCGCCGCCAAGAACAACAACGACTTAAAGAACGCGTGCGTCATCAAGTGAAATATAGCCACTGAAAAAGCCGAAGAACCTAACGCCACAGTCATGTAACCGAGTTGCGACAACGTAGAGTATGCAATCACACGTTTGATGTCGTTTTGCACGACGCCCAAAATACCCAAGAACAGCGCACCAAAACCACCAATCACCAACATCATTGACAACGCGGTGTCTGACATTTCGAATAGGGGTGAAAAACGTGACACCATAAAGATGCCCGCTGTAACCATCGTTGCAGCGTGAATCAAGGCAGAAATTGGGGTGGGGCCTTCCATTGAGTCGGGCAACCATGAGTGCAACGGCACTTGTGCTGATTTACCCATAGCACCAATAAAGAGGCAAATACAAATAACGGTGACCAGCATCCAGTCGGTGCCGGGTAAGTTTAAAGGGGCTAATGAGTCAGCCTTAGCAAACACATCGGTGTAGTTAAGCGAACCGGTGTAGGCAAACAATAAACCGATACCCAATACAAAACCTAAATCGCCCACACGATTAATTAAAAACGCTTTCATATTGGCAAAAATAGCGGTAGGTTTGGTGTACCAAAAACCAATCAACAAGTAAGAAATCAGGCCGACCGCTTCCCAACCAAAAAACAACTGCAACATGTTGTTAGCCATGACCAACATCAACATTGCAAACGTAAACAATGAAATGTAAGCAAAAAAGCGTTGGTAACCTGGGTCGTCAACCATGTAACCAATGGTGTAGATATGCACCATCAGAGACACTGTTGTGACAACAACCATCATCAATGCTGATAGCGGGTCAATCAAAAAACCAATCTCAAGCTTAATGTCGCCAATTAAGCTCCAAACATACCAAGTGCCGTTAAATGTGTGGCCATTTATGACATCAATTAACGTGTAAACCGAACCGGCTGCTGAAATAAAAACTAAGAAAATGGTGATCATGTGCGAAGCCCGACGGCTGACTTGACGACCTAAAAAACCGGTACCAAATAAGCCAGACAAGATTGCACCCAATAATGGGGCAAAAGCAATGATCAAATAAAGTGAGGGTACGCTCGACATAAGAGGCAGTCTTCCGATTTAGCCCTTAAGGCGGTCAAGTTGATCAACATTGATCGTACTGATGTTACGAAACAGCAAGACCAAAATAGCTAAACCGATTGCTGCTTCAGCGGCTGCAACTGTCAAAATAAAGAATACAAATACTTGGCCGGCGGTGTCACCGAACCACGTTGAAAACGCCACAAAGTTCATGTTGACAGCCAGCAACATAAGCTCGATTGACATTAACAACACAATGAGATTTCGGCGATTCAAAAACATGCCAAAAATACCCATGGCAAACAAAATCGCACCCAACACCAAGAAATGAGAAAGCGTTAAGGTCATGACGATTCACCAGGGGTTTTTGCAGTAACTGAGTCTTGGGCAGGCATATCAACCATACGCAAACGGTCTTTGGCTTTAACTCGCACCGCGTCACCTGGGCTAGTGTGCAACGAGTCTTTGCGATGACGCAGTGTGAGCGCAATGGCGGCGATCATACCGACCAGTAGCAATGCGGCACCCACTTGAACGGCAAACGCATACTGGGTGTACATTGCCTCACCAATACTGCGCGCGTTGTTATAGTCGTCGGGAATAGGTACCGCAGGGCCTACGTTGCCCCACCCTGAAATCAGTACAAACGACATTTCAACCACTAACACGATGCCAATAAACAGGCCCAAGGGTAAGTATGTGCGCAAACCGTCACGCAAGGTTTCATTTTTGATGTCGATCATCATGACCACAAACAAAAATAACACCATGACGGCGCCTACATAGACTAAAACCAACAACAGGCCTAAAAACTCTGCGCCCATCATGACCCACAGCATCGCAGCATTAAAAAATGCCAAGATCAAATGCAAAACAGCTGTCACGGGGCTTTTAGCCGTTATGACACGAAACGCAGCATAAATAAGAACAGTTGAAAGAATATAAAAAAGTGCAGTGGTGAAATTCATAAATAGTCTAGCGCCTGTCGTTTATCGATAAGGCGCGTCAATCGCGCGGTTACGGGCAATGTCGGCTTCATAACGATCGCCCACTGCAAGAAGCATATCTTTGGTGAAATATAAATCACCTCTTTTTTCACCATGATACTCATGAATACCCGTTTCAACGATTGAATCAACCGGGCAACTTTCTTCACAAAAACCACAGAAAATACATTTCGTTAAATCAATATCGTAGCGCGTGGTGCGACGGCTACCATCTTCGCGTTGCTCAGATTCTATGGTAATTGCCAACGCTGGGCAGACCGCTTCGCATAATTTACATGCAATACAGCGCTCTTCACCATTTGGGTAACGGCGTAAAGCGTGCAAACCCCTGAATCGCGGTGACATCGGGGTTTTTTCTTGCGGGTAACGCAACGTCATTTTGCGTTTAAAGAAATACTTACCCGTGAGTTTCATACCCTTGAGCATCTCTAAGAGCATTAAACTACCTAAAAAATCTTTGATTGCTTCCATAACTTACCTTTTAAGCTCGACAGATTGCTTAATGCCAAATGTTCCAGGGGGTTTGCATCCAGATGGCGACCACCACAAACCAAACGCCCGTCAGTGGAATGAAAACCTTCCAGCCTAAACGCATAATTTGGTCGTAGCGATACCGCGGAAATGATGCCCGGAACCAAATAAACAGCGACACCACACAAAACGTTTTCAAGCCAAGCCAGATCCAGCCAGGAACCCAGTTCAACAGGGCGATATCAAACGGTGAAGCCCAACCACCTAAGAACAACAGAGACGCGATGCATGATAATAAAATCATGTTGGCGTACTCGCCTAAGAAAAACAGCGCAAAGGCCATGCCTGAGTATTCGACCATATGGCCCGCCACAATTTCAGACTCGCCTTCAACCACGTCAAATGGGTGACGGTTTGTTTCAGCAACCGCTGAAATCACATAAATTACAAAAAGTGGAAACAGCGGTAACCAGTTCCATGACAAAAACGTTAGGCCCATATCAGCAAAGAAACCACGGTTTTGTACATGCACAATTTCAGACATATTGAAGCTGCCCGACACCAGCAAAACAGTAATCAGTACAAAGCTAATTGCCAACTCGTAGGAAATCATTTGCGCCGAGGCGCGCATAGCGGCTAAGAATGCATACTTAGAGTTTGACGCCCAACCCGCCACAATCACACCATAAACACCGATTGATGTGATCGCCATAATATAAAGTAAGCCCGCGTTAACATTAGCCAACACGGTTTCAGGGCCTAACGGAATCACAGCCCAAGCAGCTAATGCTGGCATGAGAGTCACAACAGGAGCCAAAACAAACAAAATCTTGTTGGCTTGACTTGGTACGATCACTTCTTTTGTCAGTAATTTAATCACGTCAGCAAAAGGTTGCCCAAAACCTTTAAAACCCACACGTGTTGGGCCCAAACGAATGTGCATGGCACCAATCATTTTGCGTTCCCAAAGTGTTAAATAGGCGACGCTAAGCATGAGAGGAATGATGTGAATCACGACTTTAAATAAAGTCCATACCACCATCCATGCGGTTGCACCAATCAACCCCACACCAACACTTTCTAAAGCGTTATACCATTCCATATTTAAGCGCGCTCTAGGTGTAATGGGTTTGAAATGTGACCCAAACCTGCTGTTGATTCAAAACCGCCAGCAGCACGAATGACGCCGTCTGGCAGGGTTTGCTCAACACCGATGGTGGTCAACCATTCACCTGAAAGCGTTTTAACTTTTACAGCATCGCCTGAAGCCAAGCCCAGCGCCGTTAGCGTAACCAAATTAGCTTGCGCTACCGGTGCCTTTGACGCATGCGTTTGTTGCAAGGGTGCAGAACGCCTGACCACTGCATCTGAGCGATAAATAGGGGTGTCAGCTACACGCTCAAGTGCGTGTGACGCCGACGCGTGCTGTTTAACGGCTTCAGTATTAGGGTGAGCTATGTCGCCCTTTTCTGCTGAACGAGAGGGGTTCAATTCAGCGCTTTGATTCGCTGCCAACCCTTCAAACGAGCCTTTAATGACATTTGATAAACGGTCATGAAAGCTGCTGGCCAAAATGGTGTCGCGCACTGCCTCAGATGACTCTTCGTCAAAGCCAGGCATATTTAATAGGTTGCCAAGCACGCGTAAAACCTTCCAGCCTGGGCGGCTTTGAGCAAAACCTGGAACAGTACCTTTAAAACTTTGTGCGCTACCTTGTGCGTTCACAAAGGTACCCGACGTTTCAGTAAACGGGGCAATGGGTAACATCACACGCGCCCATTCACGAGCAGCTGATATGTAAGGCGTTAGGGCGACGGTGAACTGAGCTGCCTTTAATGTTTCAACTGCCAATTGGCCTGCTGCCGTGTCAAGCTCAGGTTCGGCATGCAACACAATGTAGGCCGCTAAAGGTTTTGACAACATCTCGTGCGCTGTTTGACCCTTACCGCTGGGTACCGCGCCAGCCAAGTAAGCGCCCACAGTATTGGCGCCCGCAGTCAAAAAGCCTAATATGCCTTGGCAGTGCTCAGCGAGCCACTGAGCGTATAAAGCTAAGCTGCTCGCATCAGAAGCATTGACAGCACCGTTACCCAGCAAGATGGCTACGTGTTCGCCGCTACCTATGCTTCGTGCAATTTTAACGGCTGCATCAGACGCTACAACATTCGTCAAACCCAAAGGCACAGGCACTGACTTAATAGCCGCTAAAGCCACCATGACTTGTGCGAGCGCATCGGCTTGCAGAGACGGCCGCACTGTCATGCGTGCCGTCAAAGGCAACAACATGTCTTGCGCCATGACATCAATGCTACTAACTTGCGTGCCTTGTTTGGTCGCTTGGCGTAAACGTTGCGTCATCAGGGGGTGATCTTGACGCATGAACGCACCCACCAATAAGATGCGATCACGCGTTTCAAGGTCTGCAATAGGCATACCTAACCATGGCACACCCGTTAAGGCTTCGTTCAAATGACTATCTGTTTGACGTAAACGGGCATCGACATTGTCTGAGCCCAAACCACGCATTAAGCGTGACAATAAAGTCATCTCTTCAAGCGTGGCATATTCCGTACTCAGCGCACCGATTTGCCCGGCACCCGAAGCCTCTTTTACCTTGAGTAAACCTTGCGCGACCGCTTGCAAGGCATCACCCCAACTTGATTCACGCCAAACGCCATCATCACCTTTAATCATCGGTGCGGTCAATCGATCGGTATAGAGCCCTTCATAGGCAAACCGATCTCGATCAGAGATCCAGCATTCGTTAATATCTTCATTTTCAAACGGCACAACACGTAACACTTCATCGTTTTTAACTTGTACAACCAAGTTTGCACCCAAGCTGTCGTGCATCGATACAGTACGACGACGGGCCAGTTCCCAAGTGCGGGCTTGATAACGAAACGGCTTAGAGGTTAAAGCACCGACGGGGCAGATATCAATCATGTTGCCTGACAACTCAGAATCAACGGCATGGCCGACAAAAGAAGTGATTTCGGAATGCTCGCCACGCCCGATCATGCCCAATTCCATGACGCCAGCAATTTCTTGCCCAAAGCGGACGCAACGGGTGCAGTGAATACAACGCGACATTTCTTCGGCCGACACCAATGGGCCAATATTTTTATGGAATACGACCCGCTTTTCTTCTTGATAGCGAGAGGCAGAGCCGCCGTAACCGACGGCTAAATCTTGCAACTGACACTCACCCCCTTGATCGCAAATCGGGCAATCAAGTGGGTGGTTAATCAACAGAAATTCCATGACGCTTTTTTGGGCAGCGATGGCGCTCGCTGAACAGGTATGAACCACCATACCGTTGGTAGCTGGAGTCGCACAAGCTGGTAAAGCTTTAGGGGCCTTTTCAACTTCAACCAAGCACATGCGGCAGTTAGCCGCTATCGTTAATTTTTTGTGATAACAAAAATGTGGCACGTAGACACCGAGTTTATGTGCAGCATGCATAATCATGCTGCCCTCAGCTATTTCTACGGTCTTGCCATCGATGGTAAGTTCAACCATGTTGCGTCCAGATCAAATGTAAGATGCCACAACACATCGTTTATTTTCGATGTGAAAGGCGAATTCGTCACGATAGTGCTTTAAAAAGCCTCGCACAGGCATGGCCGCAGCATCACCCAGCGCACAAATCGTGCGGCCCATAATATTACCTGCCACTGAATCAAGCAAATCAAGATCGTCAGCGCGACCTTGGCCGTGTTCGATTCGGTTCACCATGCGGTATAACCAACCCGTACCCTCGCGACAGGGCGTGCACTGACCACAGCTCTCTTCGTAATAAAAGTACGACAAGCGTAATAATGATTTGACCATGCAACGGGTGTCATCCATAACAATCACCGCGCCCGAACCCAACATTGATCCGGCTTTAGCGATTGAGTCGTAATCCATTGTGGTGTCAAGCATCATGTCACCCGGTACGACTGGCGCGCTAGAGCCACCTGGAATAACCGCTTTAAGCTTACGGCCACCACGCATGCCACCAGCCAGCTCTAACAATTTAGAAAAGGGTGTGCCGAGCGGTATTTCATAATTACCAGGGCGCTCAACATCACCCGATATTGAAAATAATTTTGTACCACCGTTATTAGGTATACCGGCTGCTAAATAGGCTGCACCGCCATTTAGAATTATCCAGGGGGCAGCGGCAAAAGTTTCAGTGTTATTAACTGTTGTGGGTTTACCGTACATGCCAAAGCTGGCTGGAAAAGGCGGTTTAAAACGCGGTTGACCTTTTTTGCCTTCTAGCGATTCAAGCAAGGCGGTTTCTTCGCCACAAATATAAGCGCCGTAACCGTGCGTAGCATGAAGTTCAAAGTTAAAATTTGAACCTAAAATATTGTCACCCAAAAAGCCCGCATCGCGCGCTTCTTTCAAAGCTTCTTCGAAGCGATCGTAGACTTCGAAAATTTCGCCGTGAATGTAGTTATAGCCTACAGAGATGCCCATGGCATACGCGCCAATCGCCATGCCTTCAATCACGCTGTGCGGGTTAAAACGCAAAATGTCACGGTCTTTAAACGTACCGGGTTCACCCTCGTCTGAGTTGCAGACTAAATACTTTTGACCAGGAAATGCACGTGGCATGAATGACCACTTTAACCCTGTCGGAAACCCTGCACCACCCCGACCACGCAAGCCTGATGCTTTCATTTCAGCAATCACGTCTTCGGGCTTCATACCCGACAGCATTTTTTTCAAAGCACTGTAGCCGCCACGTTTTACGTAATCGTCTAAGCGCCAGTTTTTGCCGTCAAGACCCGCCATAATTTGCGGATTAATGTGGCGACCATGCAGAGACATTGATGCGGGCACATCATCGTATGGTATGGCGATTAAGCCTTCAGAATACTTTTCAAGTACTGACTGTACGGTCATGGTTAAACCCCCTTACCTAAGTTCGCTAAATCTACTGAATCTGCTGAATTCGCTTGATGCTCTAAAGTGACAGACGCTGAAGATGCTGAAGATGCTGAAGCAACTATTGCAGCCGAAGCGACGGCGGCATTTGAGCCCGCATTTTGTTCTTGCTCGGTTGCTTGTTTCAACTCTTCAAGCATGCTGTCAATACGATCAGTCGACATACGTATGCACATGTGTTTGTTGTTGACCAACAGAACCGGTGAATCACCACAGGCACCCATGCACTCACCTTCAATCAAGGTGAACATACCGTCAGGCGTGGTTTCACGAAAGGCAATGCCAAGCTTTTTTTGCAAGTAGGCTGCGGTGGCGTCCCCATGACTTAACGCACAGGGTAAATTAGTACACACTGTAATTTTAAATTTTCCAACCGGTTTGATATCAAACATGTTGTAAAACGTGGCGACTTCTTGCACCGCAATCGGTGGTTGCTCTAAGTAAAGCGCAATGTCTTGAATCACCTCGGTTGACACCCAGCCTTTTTCATCTTGGGCTATGGCCAACGCTGCAATAAGTGCAGATTGCTTTTTATCAGCCGGGTATTTGGTTAACTCGGCGTCGATCTTTTTGTAAGCGTTTTCTGATAGCAACATAATCTTTAATTTGTTTCAGTTCTGGCTAAGGCGCACGCCCTAGCGATCAATTTCGCCAAACACAATATCTTGTGTACCAATAATTGTGACAGCGTCAGCAATCATGTGGCCACGCGACATCTCGTCAAGCGCCTGTAAATGCGCAAACCCTGGCGCACGAATTTTTAATCGGTATGGCTTATTTGCACCATCAGACACGATATAAATACCAAATTCACCTTTGGGGTGTTCAATGGCGCTATAAGCTTGACCTTCTGGTACGTGAAAGCCTTCAGTAAATAATTTGAAGTGATGTATTAATTCTTCCATGTTGGTTTTCACACCCACACGCTTGGGTGGTGACACTTTATGGTTGTCAATCATGACAGGGCCGGGGTTGTTACGCAGCCACTCAATACACTGACGAATAATGCGATTACTTTCACGCATTTCAGCCACCCGTACCAAGTAACGATCGTATGAATCACCGTTTACGCCAACGGGTATATCAAACTGCATACGGTCGTAAACCTCGTAGGGCTCAGTCTTTCTAAGGTCCCATGCGACACCAGAACCCCGTAACATCGGGCCCGTAAAACCGAGGGCTTTAGCACGCTCGGGGCTGACTACACCAATGCCCACAAGGCGTTGCTTCCAAATTCGATTGTCGGTTAGAAGCGTTTCATACTCATCAACACACTTGGGAAAGCGATTGGTAAAGTCTTCAATAAAATCTAATAGTGAACCTGAACGGGCATCGTTCATGGCTTTCACTTCTTTGGCGGGTCGGTAATCGCTGCTTTTGCCATACTGCGCCATGCTATCTGGCAAATCACGGTAAACGCCACCGGGGCGATAGTAAGCCGCATGCATACGGGCGCCTGACACAGCCTCGTAACAATCCATTAGGTCTTCACGTTCACGAAACGCGTACAAAAATACAGCCATAGCACCGACGTCAAGCGCGTGTGAACCGAGTGACATTAAATGGTTCAGTAAGCGGGTGATTTCATCAAACATCACACGAATATATTGCGCGCGAATCGGAGGTTTAACGCCCGTTAACTTTTCAATAGCCAAGACATATGCATGCTCGTTACACATCATCGAGACGTAATCAAGACGATCCATGTAAGGCAAGGCTTGCAAATAGGTGCGTTGTTCGGCCAGCTTTTCAGTGGCGCGGTGCAACAAACCGATGTGCGGGTCGGCACGCTGAATGACCTCACCGTCGAGCTCTAGCACCAAGCGTAAAACGCCGTGCGCAGCCGGGTGCTGAGGCCCAAAGTTTAAGGTGTAGTTTTTAATTTCAGCCATGATTAGCGCCCTATTCCGTAATCTTCTTCGCGTATGATGCGGGGAATAATTTCTCGTGGGTCGATGGTGACCGGTTGGTAAACCACACGCCCTTGCTCAGGGTCATAACGCATTTCAACCGTACCGTAAACAGGAAAGTCTTTACGAAATGGGTGACCAATGAAGCCGTAGTCTGTCAAAATACGACGTAAATCTGGGTGACCTTCAAACACAATGCCAAATAAATCAAAAGCCTCACGCTCGTACCAGTTCACACTGGGCCAGACGTTAATCAGTGAATTGATAACGGGAAATTCATTGTCGGGCACCCACGCCACAACGCGTAAGCGCCAATTGTGGGTTAGCGACAATAAATGTACAACTACAGCGTAGCGCTGCGCCGAGAATGGCTCTGGCTCTGCCTGCCCTTCTTTACCAATACCGTAGGTTAAATAATCAACACCACACAAATCAACGGCAGTTTCAAATGTAAAGGCTTCGTCATCACGCAAAAGCTGACAAACGGTTTGCCACTGATCGGCCGCAACGGTAAGCGTAAGCTCGTCATATGCTAACGCAACGGCCGTTTCGCCGAATTGTTTATTTAACGATTGGTGCAGGTTATTGAGCCTTGACATATTTAGAGCCTAATTTGTTCTGCTTGATTGTTTGTTTCAGTTATGTGTTTTATCGCGCAATGGTGTGGGTCAAACGAATTTTATTTTGCATTTGCAACAAGCCATAAACCAATGCTTCTGCTGTGGGGGGGCAACCCGGCACGTACACATCAACGGGCACAATACGATCACAGCCCCTTACAACTGAATATGAATAGTGGTAATAACCACCGCCATTTGCACATGAACCCATTGATAAAACCCAACGGGGCTCTGGCATTTGGTCGTAAACTTTGCGTAATGCCGGCGCCATTTTGTTACATAAAGTACCTGCCACAATCATTAAGTCTGATTGGCGCGGGCTTGGGCGAAAAATAATACCAAATTGGTCTAGATCATAACGAGCCGCGCCGGCGTGCATCATTTCAACGGCGCAACAGGCTAAACCAAACGTCATAGGCCACATTGAACCTGTTTTAGCCCAGTTAATGACTTTGTCAGCACTGGTGGTGACAAAACCTTGTTTCAAAATACCGTCAATTGCCATGCATCACTCTACTTTTTTAGTTGTGCAGCCCGAACATACGGTGCAACACGCAACAACTTTTAAGGGCACATCATTAAGATATGTGACATTACAAATTGATTAAAAAAAATCAAATACCAATCTAGTTATAACTAGACTATTCCCAATCAAGGGCGCCCTTTTTCCACTCGTAAATAAAGCCAACCGTGAGTACTGCCAGAAAAGACATGGCTGCAATAAAACCAGCAAACCCTACAACACCATTTGATATGGCCCAAGGCGCAAGAAACGCAATTTCTAGATCAAACAAAATAAACAAAATAGCCACAAGGTAATAACGCACGTCAAACTTCATACGTGAATCACCAAAGGTTTCAAAGCCGCACTCGTAGGGTGATAATTTTTGAGCATTAGGGCGGTGAGGGCCGATAAGCGAACCCGCAGTGATAAGTGCGAAACCGATTAAGGTGCCGACAATGATGAAAAGCAGTACGGGAAAGTATTGTTCAAGATTCATCGTTTTTTAGCCCTAGCCATTCGTACAAACCATTAGATTGTAGCACCCCAACCCCTAGAATAGATGCCTAATACCCGCCCCAACAACTTGGCTTTTAGCCGTAGAAATCATTTGAAAGTTATTAGATGCAGAGCCCCAAACATATAGATTGGTACTTTTTGATAAATCGTAGGTGTAAGCCAAACCAACGATACTTTGTGTGGCATAACCCGCTGTTTGGGCAATTAGACCCCGTGGTTGCATCATTTGCACTGAAAAAATGACTTTACTGTTTGCTGTTGTGGGTATAGTTGCCCCCAACATGGCAGATTGGTGGTTATAGCCCGACTCAAACAAAATAGCAGACCCCCTTGTAAAGGTGTCTAGGCCTGAACCACTTAGGCCATTACCGGGGCCTTGGCCACTAAAAGCGCCATCAAACCCTTGGCCCACCGCGGCAGATACTTGCATAAAACCTAGGTCATATTTAGCCCCTAATGCCCACATTTTAGGTATGGGTGCGTTCGGGTTTTCAATATTCACTGAACTATCAGTGATTGAACTAACCTGCGCGCTACCAAAAGCGGCATCAAATGTTGCAACAACAATGAATTTGTCTGCCATATAACGTAAGCCCGCTGTCGCAGCACGGGCATTATTTAAGGTGCCAAAGTTTTCTGTTGCAGGTTGCAACTTTATATTAGGCCCATTAGCGTAAATTGCACTTTGACCCACATTAAACGAGTACCCCAACATACCCTGAAAGCCTAAATAATCAGCGCTTTGCACCATCATTGAATTGTCGTAACGCACCGTATTAGCCTGACCAAACGAAGCACCCATGTTAGTTTGACCAAAGCTTAAACCAAAGGGGTCAATTGACCCAAAATAACGACTGGCTACATTCATTTGCCGCCCCCAATTGGTTTCACCATATTGCTTACTACTTAAGCCCAAAGTGGCTTGCCGACCAAAAGCACGACCACCCTGACCTTGTGTGCCGTTTTGAGCGTTAATGCCTGATTCGAGCACAAAATTCACTGACAAATCTTCGTTAATTGGGTCTGAACCCTTCAAGCCCCAACGCGAACCACTTTGCACGCCAGAATCTATTTGAATTTGGTTGCCATCAAGCGCACCACCCCTTGCGCCGGCATTGCGCGAAACATGAGCCGAACTAACACCCAAATCAACTACACCAAACAAAATAACCTTTGGGGTTTCACCAAAGACTAAAGAAGGCAGCAGTATTGAACTGATTAGTAGATATTTATGAAATATATTGTTCATTAGGGTTGGGTGTAATGCTTTGTAGATGTTTATGAAATGTATTGTTCAAAAGGCTTGATACTTATTTGATGGTTTTTTAACTTTTAAACCTTTCTGTTTTTAATATAATAAAAAATTATCAGTACTAATTTTTCAAAATTACGATTGTTATGAGCAACAAAAAAGCCCCCAAAGGGGCTTTTTTGACTCAAACGTTTAGATTACTCTAAAGTGTTTGATTAGAACAAGTGGCGAACACCAACACCTAAGCTGTTCGATTGTGCACCACTCAACATACCAATATTACTCATGTATGAGTAGTACGCATACAAGTTTGTGCGCTTTGACAAACTGTAGGTGTAACCAATGCTACCTACGTTTTGTGTATCAGTGTTAGCTAAAGTCTTGAAGCTACCGCCAGCCATCATTTGCTGCCATGACAAGAATACGCTGCCTGCCGCGCCAACCGGTGCTGACAAACCTAACATCCATGAACTCGTACGAACACCTTGCTTAAATAAGAACCCGCCTGCTGAGTTAGTATCACCACCAGATTGGACGCTATTTAAAGTACTAGTACCCTCAGCAATACCACCAATGTTTTGGCCGTATGCTGCGTGTGCTTTAACGACTTTAAAGTCGTATGTACCACCTAAGGTCCAGTTAGTCAGGTTACCAACATTCTTCTGTGTAACAGCATTACCTGTTTTCCAAGCTGCAGGCATAAGGATGTCAAGCGTACCAGCAACAACCAATGGGCCGCTACCATAACGCAAGCCTAAGCCGAATGCACGGGTCTTAGTGGTGCTACCATATTTTTCAAATTGACCGGTATAACCAGCTGAAGTTGGTGCACCTACAATCGTACCGCCAGTGTCAAACGAGTAACCAATGTTACCGCTGAAACCTTTGATGTTAGGTGTTGAATACATAATCATGTTTGAGTAACGAGCAAAAGCCATACCCATTGATGAATCAATAGCAGCTGTACCGAAACCGTTACCGAATGGGTCAA
>JBDNHM010000053.1:0-12167 GCA_041688825.1 Burkholderiaceae bacterium
ACCTCGACAACATTGGTTATTTCAATAATAAACGCGCCATTCTGTTGTTAATACGGCCACAAGCGAACGCCAATATTATTGCAACGGTTGATCAAATTCAGCGTGATTTACCTGCACTTCAAGCGATGTTACCTGCTGGGGCAGACATTGATGTGGCGCAAGACCGAACGCCAGGCATAAGGGCTTCGGTAGATGAAGCACAGTTAACGTTAGTGATCGCCATTGCTTTGGTCATTGGCGTTGTGTTGCTCTTTTTGCGTAATATTCGCGCTGCCATGATTCCGGCTGCTGCGGTGCCCGTATCGCTTATCGGTACCTTTGCGGTGATGTATTTACTGGGCTACTCAATTAATACCATGTCGCTAATGGCACTGATTATTGCAACCGGTTTTGTGGTTGACGATGCGATCGTCGTGCTTGAAAATATTATGCGTTACATAGAAAAAGGTTTAAGCCCGTTTCGAGCCACACTGCGTGGTGCACGAGAGGTGAGCTTTACCGTCTTGTCAATGAGCTTGTCGCTGATTGCGGTTTTTATTCCCATTCTGTTTATTGGCGGTTTGCCTGGCCGGTTATTTGGTGAGTTTGCCGTCACCCTAACGGTATCGATTTTAATTTCACTGGTGGTGTCGTTAACGTTGACGCCGATGATGGCGGCGCTGCTTTTAAAGCGCCGTAGCAAATCACCGTCACCTACTCTGTCACTTTTAAAAGACAAGAGCCCGGTTGTTCGGGCGTTAGATGCGACGCCACAAATCGCCTTGAGCGACACGACTGAAGCACGTTCGTTAACGGCTGCGCTTTATGTTGAGCATGAAACGTTTATGGCCAGTGGAAAATTCATGCGGCGTATTTATGATGGTTACGGCCGAAGTTTAAATTGGGCGTTAAATCACAGTCGAATTATGCTCGTTACATTGTTGGCGACAGTAGGTTTGAATTTTTACCTCTACAGTATCGTGCCTAAAGGTTTTTTTCCTGAACAAGATATTGGTTTATTACTGGGTTTTTTTGGAACAGATGATGGGGTATCGTTCACATCGATGCAACCCAAGCTTGATCACTTTCGTCAAGTGTTGATGAATGACCCGGCTGTCAAATCAGTCACAGCGTATGCGCGGGGTTCAGGGGGTAGTAACAGTAGTTTTTTAGCGGTTCAACTGGCCCCTCGCGCCGAGCGCAAAGCGTCAGCGATTGAGGTCATTAATCGTTTGCGGCCTCAACTGACGAGCACCCCTGGGGCACGTTTAACGTTGGTGGCTGCGCAAGATGTGCGAGCGGGTGGGCGGTCTTCTGCTGCACAATACCAGTACACCTTGCTTGCTTCAGACTTTAACGATTTGCGTGAATGGCGTTTAAAAGTTCAGCGCGCAATGGAGGCCTTGCCCCAGCTTGTTGATGTTCAAACTGACGTTGAAGACCGGGGTAGCCAAGCATCGCTAATCATTGATCGCGACCAAGCCGCACGGTTAGGCGTGTCAATGCAGGCGATTTCTTCGGCTCTAAATAATTCTTTTGCGCAGCGACAAGTTTCAGTGATTTACGGTAACTTAAATCAATATCGCGTGGTGTTGAATGTTGATCCAAGGTTCTCTCAGGGGGTGCAATCACTTGATCGTGTCATGTTGATCAGCTCAACCGGTCAACAAGTACCATTAACAACGTTAGCAAAAATTGAAATGCGTAATGCCCCGATTAGTGTCAACCATCAAGGTTTATCGGTCGCAGACACGATTTCTTTTAACCTTGCGCCTAAGGTGGCGTTGGGTGATGCAGTGTCTGCAATTGATCAGGCTGTGGCTGAAATTAATTTACCCAGCGACCGTATTCAAGCCAGCTTTCAAGGCACTGCCCAACTGCTGCAAAATACGCTTTCGCGGCTGCCATGGTTAATTTTGGCGGCGCTGGTGACGATGTATATAGTTTTGGGTATTTTGTATGAAAGTGCAATACACCCGCTTACGATTCTGTCGACTTTACCTTCAGCTGGGGTGGGGGCGTTATTGGCTTTGGTATTGTTGAAAACTGAATTTACGTTAATTGCCTTTATTGGCTTATTTTTATTGATTGGTATTGTTAAAAAGAATTCCATCATGATGGTTGACTTTGCCCTTGATGCACAACGCAAACAAGCTATGTCACCGCGGCAAGCTATTCATACCGCAAGTTTGACACGATTGCGACCCATATTAATGACGACCTTGGCTGCAATTGCGGGGGCTATTCCCCTTATCTTGGCGCACGGCGCGGGTGCTGAAATACGCCAGCCTTTGGGCATCACCATTGTGGGTGGGCTGGTGATGAGTCAATTGCTAACCCTCTACACGACCCCGGTTGTTTACTTGTACCTTGATAGGTTGCGTACAATTAAGTTTAAACAAAAGTTGTAAACCCCATTACTGATGCGATGAATAATTTGAAGATGAGCGATCGAACGAACTTAAATTTAATGGTCTCAAGTGACCGTTTAAATCGCATCTTCAGTGCTCTGTTTCTTACAGGCTTACTCAGTGCTTGTTCGGTCGGCCCCGATTATGTGAAACCGACCGTTGACACGGGTCTGCAATTTAAAGAGGTTGAGGGGTGGAAGGCGTTTGACACAACGCACCAAGTTGTTTCGACCGAGTGGTGGCAAATTTATCAAGACCCTGTGTTAACAGGTTTGATGGTTCAAGTAAATGAAACCAACCTAACGGTTGCGCAAGCAGCCGCACAGTTTCAAAATGCGTTAGCCCTGGTTAAGCAGGCCAGCTCAGCGCAGTACCCCACCTTGGGTGTCAATGCTGATTTGACTCGGTCAGACGCCCCTTTTAGCTCAAATAGCAGTGGTTTTGGCATTGACCCTGGGCCACAAACACGTTACGGCGCAAGTTTGGGCGCGAGTTGGCAGCTTGATTTATGGGGTGGCATTCGCCGCAATGTTGAGTCAAATGAAGCCTCTATGCAGGCCAGTGCAGCGAACCTTGCTGGGGTGCGCTTAAGCCAGCAAACGGTTTTAGCCACAACTTATTTTCAGTTGCGTGTGTTTGATGCACAAAAAAGCTTATTGGCTGCAACCGTTGCAGCATACGAAAGATCATTAAAACTCACGGAAAACCGCTATCGGGCAGGGGTTTCAGGTAAAAGCGATGTGGCGATATCGCGCACGCAGCTTGAAAGTACACGTGCACAGCTTATTAATCTTGAATGGCAACGAACTAAATTAGAAAACGCGATTGCAGTGTTGCTTGGACGCCCGCCGTCTGCACTCACGATTGCGGCTTATGTCAATTGGCTGGTTCAGCCCCCCGTCGTTCCCGTGGGCATACCCTCAACCTTACTTGAGCGGCGCCCCGATATTGCACAAGCTGAACGTAAAGCATCTGCTGCGAACGCTCAAATTGGTGTGGCGACGGCAGCATGGTTTCCCGATTTAACGTTGAGTGGTAATGCGGGTTTTCAAACTGCGCAGTACGCTCAATTGTTTACAGCACCGGCTCAACTTTGGGCGCTTGGCCCTGCATTGGCATTTAATATATTTGATGGTGGCTTGCGAACCTCTCGTGTCGAACAAGCACGTGCCAACTTTGATATTCAAGCAGCGGCCTATCGTTTAACGGTATTAAATGCAATTCAAGAAGTCGATGGTGCGATGGTGCAATTGCGGGTGCAGGCTAATGAACAAAAAGTGCAAAAATTAGCAGTTGATGCGGCACGCGAAGCGGTGCGTTTGTCGCAAAATCAATATGACCAAGGTTTGGTCGATTATTTAAGCGTTGCAGTACTTGAAACCACCGCGCTAAATAATGAACGCACACAAATTAGCTTAATGGGCGAGCGTTTAGCGGCAAGCGTTCAGTTGATTTCAGCGTTAGGGGGTGGTTGGTCAGACCAAGAATTGGCCAATGCCGGCAACCCCGTGCCCGCCAAGGCGTCGAGCTTGAAGTAAATCGCTGGGTGCTAAACCGCCTAAGGCATAAACGGGAATACCCGCTTGTGCTTGAAGTGACTCAAACACTTCCCAACCTAAATGGGGTGCCCCCGGGTGTGAAGTCGTTGGCATAACAGGGCTTAGCGTCACAAAATCTGCGTCAAGCATGTGTGCATGGTTCAACTCATCAATACTGTGTGTTGAAACCGCTACCCAGTGTTGATCGCTGAGTGCGGGTCGGTTTTGCATGGCTGCCGCATCGCGTTGACGCAGTTGCACGCCGTCCGCTTTTTTCCACCAAGTCTGGGGGTGAACGCTGTTAACCATAAGCCGTGCACCCGCTTGGCGGCATGTTTGCAATGTTGCATTAAATGTTTGTTGATGAACGGGGTCGTCGTTTGACCAGTTCGGTTCACGCCACTGTAATAAGCGAATGCCTTTAGTTAAGGCACGATTAAGCTTGTCAAAAAATGCCGTGATGCATGCTGTTGAGGGGTGTGGGTTAATCGCACTGATTGCCGTAATGGCACAATAATCAGGAAAGCTTAACCATTTTAAAGGTGGGTAGGTAGCGGGTAATAGATGTTCAGTTTGTAACGCTTGAGTGGGGCTGAGCCATTGAAGCGTTTGGTTTTCTAAGCCTTGGGGCTCACCTTGCCAAGCTGTCACGCGATGAAACGCCAGCCTGACTGTGGTGGTGGGGTAATGATGTACACGGGTGACCCATGGCCGTGATTCGGTCACCACAATGCCCAGTTCTTCTTGGAGCTCTCGTTTGAGCGCTTGTGTAGCGGTTTCGCCAGGCTCTAATTTGCCACCGGGCAATTCCCACCAGCCCGCCCAAGGTTTGCCTTCTGGTCGTTGACCGAATAAAATCGTGCCGTCAGCTCGCTCAATAACGCCCACCGCAACATCTGTTATCTTTTCGGTTGTGATGACTGATTTCACGTCAGGAAGTGGTGAGTGCGCTGAACTCGTTCCAGTCGACAATGTGCCGTTCAACTGCTCAGTGGGTGCATGTAAATTATTTTTACCCGAATTAGACATGGCGCGCCGCCCAGTCGCGCGCGAAATGCCAAGCCACACGCCCTGAACGTGAGCCGCGTGCAATGGTCCATTGCAAAGCCTCGGTGCGGGCGGCGGCAATTTGTTCGGCATTGCAACCCAAGGTTTTAAGCCAGTGGGCCACGATATCAAGATAATCGTCTTGCTTAAAGGGGTAAAACGATAACCATAAGCCAAAGCGTTCAGATAACGAAATTTTTTCTTCAACGGTTTCACCGGGGTGAACTTCACCATCGGTTTGATGTTTGGCTTGTAGGTTTTCGTGCATGTATTCTGGCATTAAGTGACGACGGTTCGATGTGGCGTAAACCAATACGTTATGCCCAGTGGCCGAGGCCGACCCGTCAAGCACAGACTTCAGCGCTTTGTAGCCGATTTCACCTTCGTCAAAAGAGAGGTCATCACAGAACACAATAAATCGTTCTGGTCGATTGGCAACCAAATCAACGATGTCAGCCAAATCAACCATGTCGGTTTTGTCGACCTCAATTAAACGCAAACCCTGAGCCGCGTATTGGTCAAGCATGGCTTTCACCAGCGAGCTTTTACCCGTTCCCCGTGAACCTGTCATTAAGACATGATTGGCAGGTTTACCTTGAATAAACTGTAGGGTGTTGCGGTCAAGCGTTTCTTTTTGACGGGTAATGTGTTGCAAATCGCTAGCGTGTATGACGTGCACATGGTTAATGGGGTCAAGCCAACCATGGCCTTGGCCGCGTTTGCGCCAACGAAAGGCTTGGGCTGACCAATCAGTGGGCAAGGGTGCGGGGGGTAACCAGTGCTCAAGCTGTTGCAATACGCGCTCAGCACGTGTCAGCAGTGTTGAAAGATCATGAATAGTATGTTGATTTGAATGCGGTACAGTCATTTTTTTAAGACCGATAATCTGCGTTAATGGTGACGTATTCATGTGAAAAGTCGCAGGTGTAAACCGTTTCGTTTACATCGCCGCGACCCAGGGCCACACGCACTAAAATTTCAGGTTCTTTCATGATGCGCTGACCGTCTTGCTCACGATAATCAGGGTGCCGGCCACCGTGTTGTGTCACCAATACATCACCCAACCACATCTTAACGGTGCCGACATTCAGGTCGTCGATTCCAGCATAACCAATTGCCGCCAAAATACGGCCTAGATTTGGGTCTGACGCAAAAAATGCGGTTTTAACTAAGGGTGAATGTGCAATCGCGTAAGCCACTTTCAGTGCCTCGGCGCTGGTGCCTGCCTGCTCAACCGCTATGGTCATAAATTTAGTGGCGCCTTCAGCGTCACGCACAATTTTTTGGGCCAAATCGCGGGCTGCAACAATCAGGGCTTGTTTAAGTGTTTCAAAGTGGGGGTCTTGTGTGGTTTGAATCGACAAGCCACTTTGACCCGTCGCCATCAATATAAATGAGTCGTTGGTTGAGGTGTCGCCGTCAACTGTTATGCGATTAAACGAGTGATTTGCTAAGTCTTTAACCAGCGCGTTCATCATCGGTGCTGAAATGCCGGCATCGGTAGCCAAGTAACCCAACATAGTGGCCATGTTGGGGCGAATCATACCCGCGCCTTTGCTGATGCCGGTAATGGTGACAGTGTGCCCACCGATAACGATTTGGCTGGAATAAATTTTGGGCTGGGTGTCGGTCGTCATGATGCTGTGGGCCGCTTCAAACCAATGATCAGCCGACAAATCATTGATGGCAGCAGGCAAAGCGATTTGAATTTTTTCAACAGATAGCGGCTCTAAAATCACGCCTGTTGAAAAAGGCAACACAGCTTGCGCGTTTATACCAAACAGTCGGGCAGCTGTTTCGCAGGTTTCATTTGCAACCTGTAACCCAGCGGCACCGGTTCCCGCATTGGCGTTGCCAGTATTAATAACCATGGCGCGAATATTTGCTGTGCCGTTCAAAAGTGCCAAGTGTGACTCACACACTTGGACCGGTGCAGCTTTGAACCGATTCGTTGTAAATACGCCCGCTACAGTTGTGCCAGACGCAAGACGAAAAACCGTTAAATCTTTTTTCCCAACCTTACGAATACCGGCAGAAGCGATGCCGATTTCAACGCCTGCTACGGGGTGCACTGCACTACGGTCTGGAATTACAAGGTTGACTGCCATATGAACCTTTTGATAATTGGTTAGATTTTTGAGTATGTATGTCTAGAGATGTACTTCTAGGTATGTATTGATGATCGCGTCTGTTTTAAGTGTTTGTTTTTAATTGCTTAAATGCGTGGTCTGCGGCATCAAGCGTGGTTTGAATAATTTGATCGTCGTGCATAGCCGATACAAAGCCAGCCTCGTAAGCTGAAGGGGCAAGGTAAATGCCTTGATCAAGCATCAGGTGAAAAAATCGATTGAACATGGCAATGTTTGATGACGACACGTCGGTTAAGCAGGTCGGTATGTTTTCAGAAAAATACATACCAAACATACCGCCTTCACTGTCAGCATTAAACGGAATATGATGCGCGTGGGCCCGTTCAACCATGCCTTGCATAAGCGCTGTGGTAGTGGTTGAAAGACGATCGAAGAACCCTGGGGCTGCCAATAACTCGAGGGTTTTTAAACCGGCTGCAACTGCAACAGGGTTGCCAGACAACGTACCTGCTTGGTAGACAGCCCCAACGGGTGCTAGGTTTTGCATAATATCTTTGCGCCCACCAAAGGCGCCGATTGGCATGCCGCCGCCAATGACTTTTGCCAAGGTGGTGATGTCAGGTGTAACACCTCTTAAGCCTTGTACACCTTGTGGCCCGACCCGAAAACCTGTCATGACTTCATCAAAAATTAAAATAGCGCCATGCTCGGTACATTGCTTGCGCAAGCACTCTAAAAAGCCGGGTACAGGCTTAACCAAGTTCATGTTGCCCGCCATGGGTTCAACAATAATGCAGGCAATTTCTGTACTGTATTCTTTAAAGACGGCCTCAACACCCGCTATATCGTTATAGTCAATAACAATGGTGTGCGCCACGAACTCGGGGGGTACGCCCGCAGAGGTCGGGTTACCAAACGTGAGTAAACCTGAGCCGGCTTTGACTAACAGGCTGTCGGCATGGCCGTGATAACACCCTTCAAATTTAATGATCTTAGGTCGGCCTGTTGCACCCCGCGCCAAACGAATAGCACTCATGGTGGCTTCAGTGCCAGAACTGACAAGTCTGACTTGTTCAAGAGAGGGCATGCGCGCGATTAAGGTTTCAGCCATGATGATCTCAGCCTCGGTTGGGGCACCATATGACATGCCGTTCACGGCGGCGTCTTGTACTGCTTTGACGACCTCGGGGTGGGCATGACCTAAAATAGCTGGGCCCCATGAACCAATGTAGTCAATGTACTGTTTGCCCTCAGCGTCCCAAAAGTGTGGGCCAAATGAGCGCGCGACAAAACGGGGGGTACCGCCCACTGATTTAAATGCACGAACTGGGGAGTTGACCCCACCCGGAATACTTAAACAGGCGCGTTCAAAAAGGGCTGCGTTAGTTGTTGTCATATGTGTTGAAGCTCCGAAATTTAAAGTTAGAGCGCATGTGTTGAGTGCTCATAAATGCAATCTGTTAACTGGCGAGCAGTATTTTCAATGTGAGTGCTTAAAAAAAGACCGCCTGACACAGCAATCGAATCTGCGCCGGCCCGAACCACTTGGGCCACATTGTCAAGATTGATGCCACCAATCGCCACGATAGCGGGCCGGTCGTGCTGGTGATGCCAGTGCTGGCGCGCTTGCGTCAAAATATTTAATGTGGCGGGTGGTGCACCAGGCTTGGTATGCGAGGCAAACATGGCCCCAAATGCCACATAGTCTATTGTGGGTCGCATGACAGTCACCTGGCCGCTAAGCCCCGTTGACGTGTCAAGTCTTGTAGCGTTTGACGTTTGGCTTGAAATCGCTTGGGTAGCAGCCACTGCACGAATAAGATCATCGTAACAAGATACCCCTAAAACAACTGAATCACCCAACGCCGCCCTAACCATTTGGCTATTGCCGTCATCGCGACCGATATGGGCACCCAGATACCCCTGTTCGCCCAATTGTTGCACCAGGCGCCAGTCGTCATTCACAATAAATAAAACCCCTAGGCGTTGGCAGGTTTTAAGCAACCGCTGCGCAAAGGCTAAACGGGTATTGAAATCAGCCGTTTTATTGCGTAATTGCACAACTTTCATGCCGCCTGACGCGGCCGCTTGTATTGCATCGTCGAGTCTTTCAACGTCTTGCCAATCAGGCGTGATGCCGTACAGCCCTTTTGGGAAGAGGGGGCGATGAATGCCAGAATGTGTATCAGTTTGAGTGGTCATGGCGTTATGATTTTTCTGGTGCCGTTGTTACTTGGGTATATTTAAATGGAATAAATCGACGAGCCGTGCGAGCCCCCATGCCGGCTTGAAACGCCCCTTCAAGGGTTAAAGCGGCGTAAGCGCATGCTTGCTCACATGCTTGCACGGGCGGTAACCCTTGTGCGAGGGCGGCCGTTACGGCTGTAGCCACTAAACCGCTCATGTCTTGCACCCGGTGAGGTCTGGGCCAAGTAGCCCAGCTAAACGTTTGACTTTCTGGGCCCAATAATAAATTGACTTGATGCCCCGGGCGCTGGGTGTGGTTAAGTACTAAAGCCCAGTCGGCCCCTAGGGTTAAAAGCTCGCTGGGGCCAGTGGCCCCTTCAAGGTGCTCAATCACGTCGTCGTTAAACCAATGCTTTAAGCGGGCTTCGTCAATCACGACCACATGGGTTTGGGGCAAAAGAAGCTCTAGCGTGGACCCCACCATGACATCGTACTCATCAGGGTCGTTAAGCGCGTCTGGGGCAGTATAGCTTTCGCCTAAGTGCAAGACCATGGGGGCATCGCTATAGTCTGCGATAACTTGGGCGATTACACTGGCAGCCTCGGGTGAAAACAACGCCCCGACCTTAAAAGCTGCAATTTGCATGTCTTCAAGTAAGGTTCGCGCCTGTTCATCGATTTGTTCAGCGATAATAGGCTCAGTTTGATGCGAACCTGAAGAGTCTGCAATGGTTATACCGGTCAGTACGCCTAGGGCGTGCGAACCCAAAGCCGCGCAAGTGATTGCGTCGGCGGGAAGGCCTTGAGCGCCAGTTGGGTCAAAAACCCCAAAAATAAGTGTGAGGGGGGGGCTGGTATCAGGCAATTGCTTCATCATTAGGTAACATTACGTACATTGTAAAAGAACAGTAGAGAGATTGATGCAAACTTGGATGTGTTTAATATGTGGTTGGGTTTACGACGAAGCCACCGGTGTGCCAGATGATGGCATTGCGGCGGGTACAAAATGGGCTGATGTGCCACCAAACTGGGTCTGCCCAGAGTGCGGCGCCCGCAAAGAAGACTTTGAGCTCATGGAGATTTAATGACCGAGGCGGTGGTTCTAGCACAGCACTTTCTATTGGCCATGCCGGGGTCAGGGGGCGATTATTTCGCGGGCAGTGTGATTTATGTTTGCGAACACTCTTCAAAAGGGGCGTTGGGTCTAGTCATTAACCGCCCAACTGACCTAACCGTGGCAAATTTACTTGAAAAAGCTGAGTTAGTGCCTGTACCTGAAACCGCGACACACCCCACTCGAAATCGGGTTTTTCAAGGTGGCCCAGTACAAACTGACCGTGGCTTCGTTTTGCATACCCCCGCTCGGCCTTACAACTCAAGCTTGGCCTTAGGCGATATGCTCACACTAACAACTTCTCGTGACATTTTGCAAGATGTCGCCGAGGGCATTGCACCTGAGCGAATGCTGGTTACGCTGGGTTATGTAGGCTGGGGCGCGGGTCAACTCGAAGAAGAAATGGCGCAAAACGTTTGGTTAAGTGTTGCAGCCGAAGACAATATTCTTTTTGATGTGCCACCCGAAGACCGTTATTTAAAGGCGTTAGGCTTGTTGGGCATTGACCCGATCATGTTGACAGGCGCTGTGGGCCATGCGTGAGCAAACGCTAATGGGGTTTGACTTTGGCACGAAACGTATTGGTGTGGCGCTCGGGAATACGATCTTGCTGCAAGCGCGTGCGGTCGAAATCATTCAGTCTGAGGTGCGCAAAGTGCGGTTTGCTCGCATCGAAGCGCTGATTAAAATGTGGCAACCCAACGAATTGGTGGTGGGTTTACCATTGACCCAAGACGATCAAGAACAACTCACCACTGTGCAAAGTCGACGCTTCGCCCAGCAACTGCAAGGGCGTTTTAATTTACCCGTGCATTTGGTTGACGAAAGAGATTCAAGCCTGCAGGCCCAAGAAACTGTGGGCAACCGCCCCGATGATGCTTTTGCAGCAGCGATCATTTTACAAAGATATCTCGATGCTTGGGTGACACCACAACAAAAGAGCTCAATATGACATCAAAGCAGCCCTCAGATCGCCCAAAATTGCCCACAGGCGAGCAGTTGTATGAAACGCTGCGTGCCGGTGTTAAAGCACTCATTGCCCCGCTTGAACATGAAACGGTGCATTTGGTGGGCATTCATTCTGGTGGGGCTTGGTTAGCGCAAAGGCTGCATGAAGACTTGGGTTTAATGGGTTCCTGTGGTTTGCTTGACATCAGTTTGTATCGAGACGATTTTGATCGCATCGGTTTACATACCCAAGTCATGCCCACGCAAATTGATTTTCCGGTGGCAGGTCAACATCTCATTGTGGTCGACGACGTGTTGTATACCGGTCGCACCATACGCGCTGCCATGAATGAACTGTTTGACCACGGTCGCCCTGCTTCAATCAAACTGGTGGTACTCATTGATCGAGGCGGTCGGCAATTACCGATTGATGCTGATTTTGCGGCGCTCAAGATCGATCTAACGAGGCAAGACAATCTGGTGTTACAAAAAACCGATGCGGGGGCTTTTACCCTTCGTCTTGAAAATGGTGATGCTTAATGCTTAACCCACAATTGAACCGTCATGGTGAGTTAACCCACCTCATCACAACCGAAGGTTTATCGCGCAAAATTTTGACGCACATACTTGATACCGCCAACACGTTTGTGCCCTTAGCCGAGCGCGACGTTAAAAAGGTACCTTTATTAAGAGGTAAAAGTGTTTTTAACCTCTTTTTTGAAAACTCAACGCGTACTCGCACCACGTTTGAGATTGCAGCTACGCGCCTGTCAGCCGATGTGTTTAACTTAAACATCAATGCGTCGTCTGCTTCCAAGGGCGAAACCTTGCTTGACACGATTGCAAACTTGGC
>JBDNHM010000328.1:0-1492 GCA_041688825.1 Burkholderiaceae bacterium
CATGCCATTGGTCGCAGGTGTGGCGCAGGCCGGCATCGCCTTAGGCGCCTTTTCGACCTCGACCAGACACATGCGGCAATTGGCCGCGATGGATAGTTTCTTGTGATAACAAAAATGCGGCACATACACGCCAAGCTTATGCGCGGCGTGCATCACCATGCTGCCTTCTTGCACTTCGACTTTCTTGCCGTCGATGGTTAACTCAACCATAACTTTGTCCAGACCTTAAATATAGGGGGCTACGACACATCGCTTGTGCTCGATGTGGTGTGCAAATTCATCACGGTAGTGCTTAAGAAAACCACGAACCGGCATCGCGGCTGCATCACCTAAGGCGCAAATTGTGCGGCCCATAATGTTGCCCGCAACTGAATCCAGCAAGTCCAAGTCCTCAGGACGCCCCTGACCGTGTTCGATGCGATTGACCATGCGATAGAGCCAACCCGTTCCTTCACGGCAAGGTGTGCACTGACCACAACTTTCTTCAAAATAAAAATACGAAAGGCGCAGCAGCGACTTGACCATGCAGCGGGTATCGTTCATGACGATCACGGCACCAGAACCCAACATCGAACCGGCCTTAGCGATGGCGTCATAATCCATCGTGGTGTCCATCATGATGTTGCCCGGAATCACTGGGGCACTTGAGCCACCCGGAATGACAGCCTTGAGCGTCGAACCATCACGCATGCCGCCGGCCAACTCTAGCAACTTAGAGAACGGTGTACCCAGGGGAATCTCGTAATTACCAGGCCGCTCAACATCACCTGTAATTGAAAACAGTTTGGTGCCGCCGTTGTTGGGCTTACCTACCTCAAGATAGGCCTGCCCGCTATGACGAATAATCCAAGGCACCTCCGCAAATGTTTCGGTGTTATTGATCGTCGTGGGCTTGCCATACAACCCAAAACTTGCTGGGAATGGGGGTTTAAAGCGAGGCTGGCCCTTCTTACCCTCGAGCGACTCGAGCAAGGCGGTCTCTTCGCCACAGATATAAGCACCGTAGCCATGAAAGGCATGCAACTGGAAATTAAACGTCGAGCCTAGAATGTTGTCGCCCAAAAAGCCTGCTTGACGCGCTTCGTCAAGCGCTTCTTCGAAGCGTTCGTACACTTCGAAAATTTCGCCATGGATATAGTTGTAGCCGATCGAAATCCCCATCGCATAGGCCGCAATCGCCATGCCTTCGATCACAATGTGAGGATTCAAACGAAGAATGTCGCGATCTTTGAAAGTACCGGGCTCGCCCTCGTCAGAGTTACAAACCAAATACTTTTGGCCAGGAAAGCTACGGGGCATAAAGCTCCACTTCAACCCAGTCGGAAAACCCGCACCCCCTCGTCCGCGCAAACCTGACGCCTTGACTTCCGCAATCACGTCTTCTTGGCTCATACCCTGCGTCAAAATCTTGCGCAGTGCCTCGTAGCCGCCACGTTTAACGTAGTCAGCCAAACGCCAATTATTACCATCGAGGTCCGCCATGATCTGCGGC
>JBDNHM010000054.1:0-4462 GCA_041688825.1 Burkholderiaceae bacterium
TCGACGAGATTCATATTTTTGTAGGCAAAAAATAAGACCGCCAAAAATATGATGATGCGTAATGCCCAAACGATATATTTCATAGCCAACGCCCAAAATGCGCTAAAAACATATTGTATAGCCCCTTTTGCCCCTTGATGACGAAATCTATAGGTCACTTGATGATGATCTTAATAACTAAATATAACGCTTATTGACGATCGGGTTGTTCCTTGATGAAGATCTTGATGGTGCGGGTAAACAAACTTATTTCACATGTTCAATGATCAATAATTGTTAAACTTAACTTCATCAGATTTGCGCGTAAAACCCCGTCGTTCAGGGCGTGGATGTAAGCGCAGACGGCGAAGCCGTCCTCATGCTTTACCTTGTGACAAGAACACAAGCACCCTCTTAAATTAGGACAATATGTTTTTAATTGATAAATGGCTTGTCGCACTGGTGTCACCTTTAGGCACCGCGTTATTTTTAGGGCTTTTAGCTTGCATACTGGGTTTAAGCCAACGCAAACGGGGAGCATTACTTTTCGGGTTAGGGGCTTGGTGTTGGTTACTTGTGTGGTCAATGCCAATTGCTAGTGATGCACTTTACAACTGGGTCACACGAGACTACCCGCCCGTATCAATAAGCACTTTGCAACCTGCTGATGCCATTGTGTTGCTCGGTGGAGGTATTAACCCAGCAGACAGCCTTAACCCAGAGGCTGATCTGAACCTTGCCGCTGATCGTATGGTGATGGCAGCCAAACTATTTCATGCGGGGAAAGCACAAAAAATAATCTTAACGGGTGGCCTTGAGTCAACCTATTTAACTTCTGAAGCCCAAGCCATGGCAGATATGCTTGTCTTACTTGGGGTACCAAAATCAGCTCTAATATTAGAAGAGTCTAGCCGAAACACGCGAGAAAACGCGCTCATGACGTTTCGTGCGCTTGATGGTGCAGGCGTCAAACGGGCTTTTTTGGTGACCTCGGCCCTGCACATGCGTCGGGCTATGGGTGACTTTGCGAACCGTCAAATAACGTTTATACCCGTAGCGACTGATTATGAGGCCCGTGCACGACCCACTTGGCGGCAATGGGTACCTGATACCCGGGCACTCGACATGAGTGCACGGGCTTTTAAAGAGACCGCAGCTTGGTTGCTTCAATTAGTGAAGAAGCTAATTTAGCTTGATCAAAACTCAAATTAAAGCTGACAAGACCTAATTGCCAAACAACGAGCGGTGAACGAAAATTAATCGAAAAACAAACGAACATTAAACAAAAATTGAACGAATGGGCAACGAACGGACAATTAAGAGACAGCCAAAAAATTGAGGCTTATTTTGAACCAAACCACATACGTTGGAAGACACCGTCTCGATCAATAAAGAGGTGTTTTAAGCCACCTGCAATATGAGCAATGATGATGATGCCTAAAGTTATGGCCAACCAGCCATGTAGATCAAACAGCTGTTTTGCCAATGTTTCACTTTGAGGAACAAACGGCATGGCAGGTAAATGGTAGCCACCGATCGTAATCAACGCGGGGTAGGCTGTGACAGCCGCCCAACCCATTAATGGCACAATAATCATCAGCGTATAGAGCAATGTATGGGCTTGATGAGCAATGAACAAGAGTTTGGGTGAAACATTGCTAGGGTATGTGGGCACACCTTCACGTCTACGAATTACGATGCGAAGAATGATTAAAAAGATAATAGAAAACCCCAATGCTTTATGCCATGCATAAAGTATGTTTGTTAGATCGTCCCATATATTGGCTTCAGCTCGATCGGCCATCACAATACCAACAATAATTAAACCCACAATCATGGCAGCCATGAGCCAATGCAAAATACGCCAACTGAATGGATATTTTGAAGACATTGCAGACTGCAACGCTGCTTGTTGAGGAGGAAGGTTTGCTGTTTGCTTGGTTTCAGGGCTCATGATGTGTTTGTCTTTAAAACAAAACTTTAACAAGCAAATCATATCGCTAATATGGTGAAACACAAATATTTTTTTATTATTTTCTTGCACCAATATTTTGGCGCTAGCGCCTAGCGGCGCATGACGGTAACAAAGGCAGTCGATATTTCAAAGTTAACTAACCACGCTGCCAGTTTATGCCATGTTTGAGCAGTAAACCATTGCGGGTCTACATGTGCAAATTGTCTTACAAATGGGGCAATGGCCGCATCGGTAAAGCCCCAACTTGCCCCACTAAGATAAGGTTGCTCACATAAGCATTGTTCAAGCTTATGTAGCACCAAGGCACCTTGCTCACGATGAATACTTAATGCTTGTTCATCTGTTAAATCATAACGAACGGGGTATTTATATCGATCTAAGTGAAACTTAAAGGTTTCATCATTCAAAACGATAAGCGCCTCAGCATGAGCATCTAACGTTTCTAACCACCCACCGGGGTCACACTGACCCAGAGCCCATCGCATGATATGGAGGCTTTCATCAATAACAGTTTGGTCTGGTAACCACAAAACGGGCACCGTTCCCTTTGGTGAAAGCTCAAGCAAGTGTGCAGGTTTATTTTTAAGGGTGACCTCACGCTTTTCATATGCAAGCCCAGACGACAGCAGCGCAAGTCTGGCACGCATAGCATAAGGGCAGCGACGAAAAGAATATAAGACTGGGTTCATACTTTAAAACTCATCTTTTGAAACCAATTGGAAAATCATACAGGGTTGCGACAGATGAGATGGCCCAAAATATTAATTTTATTTTAAATAAGAAAACCACCTCCCCTAAAGGGTCAAAAGATGACAGTTAATGGCAGGTGCCGAGCACCTTAAGGCATTCGCGTCATCAGAGAAACTTTGCTGATGCCCATATTGCGAAAAAATGCAATCAACTCAGCTAAGTGCGCGTAACGAACGTCCTGATCGCTCCAGATGCGCACAGCGAGGTTATCTTCTTGATCCTGCATTGGTTTTACACTGGTTAACAAGGCTATGAGTTGGTCGTCACTTAAGCGTTGACCGTCTTGAGCCATACGATCACCCATGGCATTTAACGTGATGTCGAGTGTCTTGGGCTGCTCTTGAGACGCTACCGCCGCCGTCTTGGGTAAATTAACTTGAATCGATTGAGCCGCCATAGGGGCCGCCAAAATAAACAACACCAACAGCACTAAAACAATATCAATAAGCGGCACCATATTAATTTCTGACATGGTGCGACCAACGGATGAGGGTTGATTTTCAAATGAGCCAAAAGCCATGCTAGCCCCCTACTCGTGACAAGTGCGATGAAATAGGCTTTACGTTTTGATGAGTCACGGTTTGACCCGTGGTGAGAAATACAAATAGCTCATGGGCAAAGCCATCAAGCTTAGCCAGCAACACGCGGTTATTGCGCACAAAAGAGTTATAGGCCAAGACTGCAGGTATAGCCACAGCCAGCCCTAAACCTGTCATTACCAAAGCCTCGCCGACGGGCCCGGCTAAACTTGCAAAGTTAGCACCCGCGTCACTGGCAATAGCCATCAGTGCATGGTAAACACCCCAAACTGTGCCAAACAAACCTACAAATGGCGCTGTTGCCCCGATGGTTGCTAACGTTGTTAAGCCGTTTTCAAGTTTTGATGTTTCTTCATCAATCACTTTGCGCATACTGCGTGTCACAAACTCGCCTGTCGTACCCGCCTATTCAAGCCGATTCGCACCAAACTGTGCGTGATGAGATTGCGCATGTAAAGCGTGAATCGTTAAATGAGAAAAAGGGTCTCGAACACCATGGGCGATGAGCTCATGCTCAACTTGCTTCAGTGAGGTCGCATTCCAAAATGTGATTAAAAAATTTGTCGCATAGCGTTTAGCCTGAACGATCATGATAGTTTTAGAAATAATCAAATACCACGTTACACATGACATACCCATCAAAATAATGAGTAATGATTTACCAATAAAATCGGTTTGGTCCCAAAGTGTGAACCAAAGTATGGGTTGCTGCGTCATGATTTAAGGGCTCAATATAAAATTAAAAGGAATATCAACCATCACATGATTTGACATGGTTTTGAATTGATACGGTTTAAAACGAATATTTGTGGTGGCATCTAGTGCCGCGTGGTCAAGCAACTCAAAACCAGATGACTTAAACACTTGGCTTTTTTCAACGCTGCCCCATCTATCAATACTGATACGCACCACCACAAGCCCTTCTTCCCCATTTAACCTAGCCTGCTTTGGGTAAAGTGGCACAGGGGGGCCGCCGTCAAAAATCAGCTGGCTGATGTTCATAAACTGCGCGGGTACGGGTTCTTGATCTGCCGTTTGCTGTTGCGTTCCAGCTGACGTTTTAATCTGAGACGATTCAGTTTTTTGAGTTAAGGCTTGGTTCGTGTCATTTTTAGACACCGTTTTTTTTGTTTGTTTTTTTACTTGAGGTTCAGGCTTAGGTAGCGGTTTAAGTAGAGATTTTGACTCAGGTTTTAAGTCTTTTATTGGTTCAGGTTCA
>JBDNHM010000329.1:0-5670 GCA_041688825.1 Burkholderiaceae bacterium
ACTGATGGATTTGAAACCAATGGGTTTTGTTCTGAAACAATAGGTTCTTGAGGGCTTTCAGGTGAGGTCGATGCAGAAGATTTTGTCATAACGGTTATTGTAATCTGGGCGGGTAAGGAGTTGTAAAATCAAACCATGAAAAACCTTGAATTCGATATTGCTATTGTAGGTGGTGGCCCCATCGGGACAGCGCTCGCCCTGATGTTGGCTAGGCTAGCACCTGACCCCGCTCGTATTGCACTATTTCACCACGATGATACCGGCCGCTATGGTTATCAAGCGAGTGTCGACCCACGGGTTATTGCCATAAACGAAGGCAGTCGGGTTGTGTTGGCTGACTTAGGCTGTTGGCCCGCAAAATACCAAGCCATAAAGAAAGTACACGTTTCACAACGCGGTCGTTTGGGCCGAACGGTCATTGACCCGAAAGACTTTAATGTCAAAGCGTTGGGTTATATCGTTCGCTATGCACAGCTTCACGCCTTGTTACTCGATGCCGCTAAAAACTCGGGGCTGACCGTCTTAACAGAGGGTGTCGCGTCAATAACAAACGGCACCCAAGCTGCAGATAAATTAGTGCATCAAACGAGCAATGAACCGCCTAAGGCACCTAATCATGCCACTCACTCTGCAACGGAACCTGCTCTAGAGAACGCATCAAATTTCTCCGTTACGATCAATCAGGGTGTGCACACCTACCGTGCCAGAATAGGCGTGCAGGCAGATGGCATGAATACAAACCAACAGGGTGTATCAACTCCAGAAGCCAACCCAAAACAAGTGGCCCTTTTAGGTTGCGCTGTGGCCTCAGCCCCGCGGCCCGGCTGGGCTTTTGAGCGTTTTACACAAGACGGCCCGTTAGCGGTTTTGCCGCACCCTGACAGCATCGCAACCCAATCGGTGGTGTGGTGTTGCAAACCAGAACAAGCGCACGCTATAGCCGCCATGTCGTTAGCTGAAGCATCTGACGCACTGACGCACGCTTTTGGTGACCGATTGGGGCGTTTAACATTGGCACAACCCTTGAACAGTTATCAGCTTTATCAAAGCCTGAACCCACAACCCATTCAGGGGCACTTGGTTGCCATTGGCAACGCAGCCCAAACCCTGCACCCTGTTGCAGGCCAAGGCATGAACTTAGGTTTGCGCGATGCGGCAACGCTCACGCACTGCCTGCGTGATTGGGTGGCAAACCCCACCCGACCGCCTGAAAAAGTGTTGGCTATTTACGCAGGTCTTCGAAAAAACGACCGCCTCGTCACCAGCAAACTGACCTCTTTTATGTCAGATATTTTCACAACCGGTTGGTCACCCATTGAACACGCAGCGGGTTTAACGCTTTTAGCGTTTGATACCCTGCCATTTTTACGTGCACCGCTAGCGCGCCAACTGATGCAGGGGTTACGGCAGTAATTAAAGCAGTCGAATCGGCGCTCATAACCCCTAGGCGTCGTACCCTACAATACGTCTATGCAAATTGGTTCGTGGTCTTTTCCTAATAATGTTTTTGTTGCCCCCATGGCTGGGGTAACTGATCGGCCATTTCGTAAATTATGCAAACGATTAGGCGCCGGACATGCTGTGTCTGAAATGGCCGCCAGCAACCCGCAGTTGTGGGCTAGCGTTAAAACGTCAAGACGCCTAAACCATGAGGGTGAGATTGACCCCATTACGGTTCAACTTGCTGGCGGTGACCCAGCCATGATGGCGCAAGCGGCTGTATTTAACATTGAAAAGGGCGCACGCATCATTGACATTAATATGGGTTGCCCAGTTAAAAAAGTGTGCCAAGTGGCGGCCGGTTCGGCACTGCTTAAACATGAAGACCTTGTGCAACGTATTTTAGAAGCAGTAGTTAATGCCTGTTCACCTTATAACGTACCCGTAACCCTCAAAACCCGCACCGGGTGGGACCGTTCCAACAAAAACGCATTACGCATTGCACAACTGGCAGAACAAACCGGCATTGCTGCTTTAACCTTGCATGGTCGCACACGTGCTGACATGTATGAGGGTCAAGCTGAATACGACACCATTCGTGAAGTGAAAGCCTCAATCAACATACCCGTTATTGCCAATGGCGATATTGACTCACCCGAAAAAGCCCGTGACGTGCTGGCTTATACCGGTGCTGATGCCATCATGATAGGTCGCGCAGCACTTGGTCGCCCCTGGATATTTCGTGAAGTGAACCATTTCTTAAAAACTGGTCAGCATTTACCCGCACCTAACCTAAATGAATTCAAAAATGACTTGCTCGAACACCTAGAAGAGCATTACGCTTTCTATGGGGAACAAACCGGCGTTAGAACCGCCCGAAAACACATTGGGTGGTATTTATCAGCTCTACCAAATACCGAAGCATTGCGACAAGAATTAAACACGATAGAATCAAGCGCAAAACAATTTCAAGCCATCATGAAAGCGCTTGACGCGCGCATGAACTGCTTTGAACAACACGCGGCTTGAGAGAAAAAAATGAAAACCATTACCCCGCTCGATGAATGTGTCAGACAAAACTTAGAACGCTACTTAACAGATTTAGGTGGCATGCAACCCCACAACATGTGGCAAATGGTGATTCACCGTGTTGAAAAACCCATGCTTGAAGTGGCTATGCAACATGCGAAAGGCAATCAATCTCGTGCCGCGCTCGCTCTGGGCGTTACACGCAACACTTTACGAAAAAAATTACTTGAACACAAGTTAATCGACTCTTGATTGAGCCACAGCCTTCATACTTAATCACAAATAAAAACACATACTTCATCTCTATTTTTTTAAAACTAAACACTTCACACTATTTAATCACCATTACCCTCTTATGAAGATTCAAACCGCATTACTTTCAGTTTCAGACAAAACCGGTATTCTCGAATTTGCACAAGCCTTAGCCCAACGCGGTATCAAACTGCTGTCTACGGGTGGTACCGCCAAAATGTTGCGTGATACAGGTTTAGCGGTGACTGAGGTTGCTCAACACACGGGCTCACCCGAAATTTTAGACGGTCGTGTCAAAACGCTGCACCCTAAAATTCACGGTGGTTTACTGGCTCGACGCGATCGTGCAGAGCATATGCAAACCTTAGTCAAGCACGACATTGAGCGCATTGATTTACTGGTCGTTAACCTCTACCCCTTTCGTGAAACCGTCGCTAAGCTCGATTGTTCATTTGAAGATGCTGTCGAAAATATTGATATTGGCGGACCCGCAATGTTGCGTGCTGCCGCTAAAAATCATGGCAATGAAACCGGTGGCGTCACCGTAGTCATTGACCCCGCTGATTACGAAACAGTGTTGCGCGAGTTTGACCGCTTGCACGGGCAGACTTCTTACGGTTTTCGTTTATCGCTTGCCAGCAAAGTGTATGCGCATACGTCTGCATACGATGGTGCAATTGCGGCCTACTTAAGCAGTTTGTCTCAAGCTGAACCTGCACAAGATCAAGTGCCCGAGCGTGAAACCTGGCCGCGCACCTTGACCTTGCAACTGCATCGTCAAGAAGTTTTACGGTACGGTGAAAACGCGCAGCAACTTGCCGCCTTTTATCGCGACCCAGCCCTGCCTGCCGGCGCTTTAGGTCACTTTCAACAGTTACACGGTAAAGAACTTTCATACAACAACATTGCCGATGCTGATGCAGCATGGGAATGTGTGCGTCAGTTTAATGAGCCCGCTTGCGTTATCGTTAAACATGCCAACCCGTGTGGTGTGGCGATTGCTGAGTCAATCTACGAGGCCTATTTAAAAGCCTTTCGCACCGACCCCACTTCAGCATTTGGTGGCATCATTGCATTTAATCATCGCGTTGATGCAGCCACAGCTGAAGCCGTAAGTAGTCAGTTTGTCGAGGTCTTACTTGCCCCCGCTTTTGATAGTGAAGCCTTAGCTGTATTCAAAACCAAGAAAAATATTCGAATTTTGACGGTTGCTTTGGGCAACGGTCAAAATGATATTGATGTGAAACGTGTAGGTGGGGGTTGGTTGATTCAAACACCCGACGTCAACGATGTGCAACCTGATGGCTTGCATGTGGTGACGCAACGTCAACCCACGACCGAGCAAATGCATGACCTCATGTTTGCATGGAAAGTAGCCAAGTATGTCAAATCAAACGCCATTGTTTTTGTGGGTCAAGGCAGCACACTAGGAGTTGGTGCAGGGCAAATGAGTCGTGTTGATTCAGCCCGCATTGCAGCCATCAAAGCACAAAATGCACAACTTTCATTAGAAGGAAGTTGTGCGGCGTCCGATGCGTTTTTCCCGTTTCGAGATGGTCTCGATGTTGTGATCGATGCGGGTGCGCGTTGCGTCATACAACCCGGCGGCAGCATGCGTGATGACGAAGTCATAGCAGCCGCCAATGAACGTGACATCGTCATGGTGTTGACAGGCATGCGTCACTTTAGACATTAATGACAACATGCGCATCTTAGGTGTTGACCCCGGTCTACGTCGCACAGGTTTTGGTGTGATTGATGTGCAGGGTGCACGCCTGAGTTACGTAACAAGTGGTTCAATTGTGGTGCCCTCTGACCAACCGCTGGCTAAAAGATTGCGTGTCATTCTTGATAATTTAAGACAAATTATTCAAGACACGCAACCCACCTTGGCTACGATTGAAATTGTCTTTATGAACACCAACCCACAATCAACTTTGCTGCTGGGTCAAGCCCGGGGTGCAGCACTGTGCGCCCTTGCAGACAGTGGTCTAGAGGTGCATGAATACACCGCGTTACAAATTAAAAAATCAGTTGTTGGTCATGGCAAGGCAGCCAAAGAACAAGTACAGTCAATGGTGCAACGTTTACTGAATTTAAATGGTTTACCAGGCTCTGATGCGGCAGACGCCTTAGCCTGCGCTATTTGTCATGCCCATATTGCGCCCTTGAACCTAGCACTCGGTGCACAAGGGCTCACGCAACAAACCTTAAGTCGAGGCCGCACCGGCCTGCGACAAGGTCGTATTCGTCATGTTTCTTCTACGAGGTAAAGCGCGTGATCAGTCGTTTAACGGGTAAGCTATTTGAAAAATCACCGCCCCGCATCGGTCTTGATGTGCAGGGCGTCGGTTATGAAATTGAAGTGTCGATGACGACGTTCTACGACCTACCTGAAATCGGTCGTGAGGTCACCCTGCTCACACACTTAGTGGTGCGTGAAGACGCGCATTTATTATTTGGTTTTGCAACAGCAGACGAACGTCGTGCGTTTCGTGAACTCGTTAAAGTGTCGGGTATTGGCGCTCGCACTGCTTTAGCCGTTTTATCGAGCATGTCAGTTCATGACCTAGCGCAAGCGATTACCCAACAAGAAAGCGCTCGCATCATGAAGGCGCCGGGTATTGGTAAAAAAACGGCTGAACGCCTACTGCTTGAGTTACGTGGAAAACTAGGCGCTGATATCGGCAATATTGCACATACCGCAACAAGCCATCACGCTGATATTTTGCAAGCATTAGCTGGGTTGGGTTACTCAGACAAAGAGTCAGCTGCAGCGGTTAAAACTGTGCCGGCAGATGCAACCGTTTCAGAAGGCATTCGCTTAGCGCTTAAACAGTTGTCTCGTTAATTCGTTAAGCCGAGCTAAATAGGTTGTGTAAATCAGCCCTGATTCAACTAGGCACACTAAAGAATGCTCACTAAAGAATGCCCACTAAAGAATGCCCA
>JBDNHM010000330.1:0-6417 GCA_041688825.1 Burkholderiaceae bacterium
TACCTGGCCCAGCAAAAATATCGGTTGCGTAAAGTTTGCCGTTAACCATCAGAAAGTCAAAGATACGCCAACCTGCCAACAACTGTACTTTCCAAGTTAAGCCTAAATCATTCGAAATAGCCACGGCTGAACCATAGCGGTCTTTGTGCAGATTTGCTGGTGCGGCATCTTGATTTGAGACGCCAGCAAAAAGCAAGCCATCAAACTGAGCTAATGCGTGAGTATGTATTGTTTTCGGTAGTGTTCTAAGCTTTTGCCAACCTTGATTCTTATGCAAATTATAGATATTTCCCAAAGCCCAACTTTGTTGTGGGTCATCACCTGGTATGAACAGCTCGTCATTAAATATATAAAAGCGATCAAGCTTTTCATCTGGAAGAATAGTTTCTTCAAAAAAAACTTGATTTTCAGGCGAAAAACGATAAACGGGTACAGGGCCAGCATTAGCATCATCATCGCCCAGACCAATATAAAGCTGACCATTAAAGGCCATTAGACTCCATGGGTTACGAGCAAACTCATCTTGACAAGTAGGGTAACGAATTAAAGCTGGGTTACCCAAAAATGTGAGTGGGCTCAAGTCATGGGGCTGAACTTTGGGCACAGCTAAAACATGGTGACTTAACTGAGGTAAAGAAATGATCTCAGGTTGTGCCTGACGCCAACGCACGAACTCGCGTAAAGCAAGTAATAATAGTACCGTTACTAGAATTAATACTAGAATAATAATTAAATAACGTCGGTATTTTAATGTGTTCAAAGCTTATCAATTTGCGACAAAAAACCACCCATTAGTATTTGAGGTGTAGCCGTACCCCAGCCTGCATTTCCCTCAAGTAGCACAGCACCTTGAGGTGTAATGACCCAGTCCCATGCTATGGTGGCTAAGTCGGGTAGTTGCTGATGTGCGAGGTGGCTCAATTCAACCAAACGCTGCCAATGCGGTATAACGCTTTGGTCAGGTACCCTTTCAAATAATTTGTCTTGTCGTGTTTTATTTTCTTGCGAAAAAAAATCATGCGTAGGCCAAGGCAATATGTTGCCAGCTAAAGGCTCAATTGGCAAAACCCCATACGTTATTCGATTATTTTTAGCTTCTATATCGATAGGCACTTCTAAGGTAGAACTTAAGCATGAAAAGCACCCATTTTTATGCATACTAATGTAGCGAATAGTAATCACCTCATTCAAATCAGTTAATACCGCCAATTGATGGTGGTTGGTAAGCAAGGTTTGAATTAACGCTTCGTCTCGACCTAATAAAGACTTCCAAGCTATTTCAACTGCCTGGGTACCTTCTAAATCTTGGCCTTCAAAAGATCTACCTGACCAACCAACTGAGGTGCGCCAAACTGCGAATGCCCCCAAACCTTGGTTGCCCGATCTAGTTTTGCAAAAAACCGAATCAACACCTTCTAAAAAATAATCAAAAGTTTTTTTAGATTGGCTTGGTATGTTGTGTAAAACTGTTGGCATGGGTATGCCTAAAGCGGTTAGCTTGTAGCCAAGCAATAACTTATCTTGAATGAGCTTTAGTGACTGATTAGTATTTGTACGTCGACCACTTTGCCAAGAATGAAAGGCTTGTGTCTCTTGATCATACACATAATCAAGCGATTTACCTGGTTTTTTATAAAGCCCAAAACGATAGACATCTAATGGGTTGATACACCAATTTAAGCTTAATCTAAGCGTTACCCAAAACTGCTTGAGCACTGAAATGTTGTTTGTTATCGCCACCTCTTTACCAAAGCGACTGACAACTTTGTAGCTGCGCCACCAAGCCGACCACAACAACCATCTAACGTACTTCATTAAATCTAGAACAATGCCTAACGCCCCAAGTTGCCGTTTTGCATTTGACCACCAAAATGAACGATGTAGCGAGAGGCGTTTATCTTTGCATGGCAACACATAACGCCAAGACAACAAACCACTAGGCAATTGCGAAATAAATATTGTTTTGTAAAGCAAAAGCGCCCTACTTTTAATTTTGATTATAGAAAGCCTCATGAATGTCTTAGAAGAACCGTTTCAAACCGGCTCACCCAACTCATCAAGATACCCAAAGCGACGCATTACCCTACCGTGATCTTCAACGACCTTGGCGACCTGTTCTTTGGTTAATTTTTCTCGCCAATCGCCACTTTTGCCTTGGCGAAAGAATTTTTCAGTATGTGCGGGTTTTTCTCTAAAACCTTTATTCATCTCTTGTTGCGATAGAAGCTTGAAGTCGCTAAATTCGATTGCTTTGGGAATATTTTTACAAAACGCTGACAACTGTAAAAAATCTACTGCCGCTGTAAACGTTTCAACAGGGTTTGCCAACATATCTTCGTACCTTGCAACGTGGCAGTTAAGGTTTGGGGCATCAACCCAGCTTAAAACATGCTGTGACCACGTTAATAATTTTTGGCGGGTTTGGTTAGGTAAGCTTTTACGTGACCGACACAGGCCATGCTGTGCCTGACCCATACAGGCAATTGCATCATCAATAGAGCTATGATTATGATTGGCGTATGAAGGTGCCACATCAAGTGGGTTACGAATAATATACAACGCACCAAGCGTTGCCTCAGTACTGACAAGTGGTTCACCATCACGAGTTAACGTATAGGCATCGTGAATTTTGTGATAACCCAACTCTTTATCTCGCAACGCCCATCGATAAACCTCGGGGCGTAAACGATCAACCTCATCTAGATCTAACTCGGCTGTATCAAAGCCTAACACTTGATCAAGCCAGCCGCGTGCGCTAGCGATACTGCCCGTTGAAAGGTCATTAATATCTACGGGCTCGTCACCTTCTTCGCGCAAATTACGCAAAAAAGTGCGAAACCACGTATTACCTGACTTAGGGTAAGAAGCCAACCAATATATGCCACCCATAATGTTAAGGGTTCTCTTTCATGTCTGTTAACAAATGATCAATTAATGCGTCGAGCTTAAACCCTTTGCTAGGTCGAGTCACTCTCGCAAGTCTTATTTTTCCAGCAAGCTGGCCACATAACTGCAAATGTTCTTTTTTAAGAGACATCGCTTCAAGAAACTGTATACGATAAGTATTGTTTCGTATGGGCTGAAAACGTTGCATACCCAGTATGGGCTCAACTGAAATATGATCTTGATGTTCGCTATTTAAAATATATACCCAGCGAATGGGTAGCGACTCATGGCCAAATTGACGCGTTAACGGCAAATTAAATTTCTCAAGGTTAGGTCGAATACGTTGCAGATTATCAGTTTTTATATCGAGGCGAGTGGCGGTGTCTTGCCATAATTTTATTCTTGGAAAACCCGCAATGGCGCGGCACTGACTATCTACTGGCACCACATCATCAGCAAGTATGTCGAAGCCTCGTTGCATAAAGCCCGCCGCTAAGGTTGATTTACCCGCACCAGAATGGCCCACACAAACCATACACTGATCGCCTATGCGTATGGCATTTCCATGCAAAACCAAGTAACCCCACTGAAACAAAAGCGCACCGAGAGCAGAACCTAACAAAAATACACGAATACTTTCTTCGTCAATGCCAGGCTTAGGGTCAATCATAATCTTGTTACTGTCTGAAATGAGAAAAGTAGCCACATCAGGGATTTTTAACCAGACAGATCGCTCATTCACCCACAAAAATGGCCCAAGTTGTTTACCATTTTCTAAACCATCATTGGGAATATGAGCAATATTGATCGAAACATCAGGGGGGCTCTTGTCATCGCTGGCACTTAACTCAGGTAAGTGCAGTTGACTTTCAATATTTAAGTTATATGGTTGATAGCGCATGTTGAAATCTGTAAATTTGCCCTGTGTGTTTAAGTAATAAGTTTGTAGTAATACAAATGAGACCGCATTTGGTTTTTTAAAAAAAAGTAATCACATTAAAAAGGAAATTAAATTAAATAATCTCCAAACAAAGTAAATAAAATTAGGTATCTATATGACAATTCAATTTTAAAAAATGATCTAAACGCTGCAAACGTTTTATTTCTTGCTGTTGATCACTTAAACGCAAATTAAAAATTCTGGGTAACCAATTAGTCAAAAGTCGCCAAAAATTAATAAAATAATACGCATAAATTTTTATCGTATCGGGTCGTACTGAGAACCTTCCTGCTAAATGTTCTTTTGATGTAAATACTTCGTTGAAACCGATTTCAAACCAACTAAAAAAACCTTTTGCTTCAGAATTTATTTGAAGCGTAACGGCTCTGCGATTATCGTAATTTCTCAATAAAGAATATGAAGCATCGTCAAGCGTTTGTGGTGTTGGTTCTTCGACCATAAAGTCGGGCCAATCGATCAATACATTTGGCCAATATGCAACAACAAGCTTAAGCACCAACATTGCACCCGAAACAATCGAATCTTGGCGTGCTAGCTGCCAAAAAACGACCCATTTGATATCATGTTTGCTAAGTAAAAAGGCAATGTCACTTAGCAATAAAGGGCCGTTATCAAAACGATGATGATATGCTGCGTGATGAATCAGATGAAGAAGCAGATCAACAGGAGACTCAAAACTGATCAACTCGTTACCAATACGCTTTTGTACAGATCTTGCCCAAAGGTTCTCATCTAAACTAATTGTCTGTTGGTTTGGGTCACCAATTCGGTTATGAATTTCTACCACCATACGACTAACGGGGTCAAACAATGAGGGTAATTGATGTTTCATTTTTAAAGCAAACTCTGGGTTCTGAGAGCAATTTTGAATTCGATTAAAACCTTTAGAAAGTAATAAATAAAAAGCTTCTAAAGCTTGGGCTTCTGGCACCAATATATCTAAGTCTCTCATGGGCCTGAGTGACGCTTGCGGGTATGCATGAAATGCTAAATATGAACCTTTCAATGCCATATAACGAATTTTGTGCTGGCTAAAAATACGGTGCGTTAAAATTAAACATTGTTGTGCATGTAGCGCTTTAAAATTTGCCGCTTTATAAGCTGAATTGAGATAGGTTTCAATTCGCTCGGGTATTTCAATGTGTGAGTGATGTTTAATAAGCATGTGCCGAAGCATAGGCCCAAGTCGATGTTCTCTTACTGATTTAATAAACGCCTCTAAACCGTCTGGTTTTAATTCATTTAGCACTGCACTTGCAATAAATTTAGAAGGTTGCATATTCCGTTCAAACTGAACGCTCAAGCTAGTTTGGTTTGAAATTGGCAAAGGTGCAAGTAAGTCTAAAAGTAATTTTTTTACTGTATCTAAGCTATCGTTCGAAATATTCATTTTTTTCATGTCGACTCATACGTTCTAGTTTTAACATCTTGCCAAGTTCCAGATTTTGCTACGTGGCCATTATCTAAAACAATCACTTGATCAGCGTGTTCTAAAGTAGGTAATCTGTGGCCAATAATGACTACTGTTAAATCACCATGAAGATTTTCAATGGCGTCGCGTACCCTCGCTTCATTTTCTATGTCTAAAGCACTTGTTGCCTCATCAAGTATCAATAAGCTTGGACGACGCAATAGTGCACGGGCCAAAGCGATTCGTTGACGTTCACCGCCCGAAAGCCTAACCCCACCATCGCCCACAATGGTGTCTAAACCAAGCGGCAAATGCAAGACAAATTGTGCGGCTGACAAATTTAATACCTTTATTAATTCACTTTCACTTGCTTGCGCTTCACCCCAAAGAAGGTTTTTACGAATCGTATCGTGAAAAAGAAAAACATCTTGTGGAACATAGGCCACCGAATGACGCCAACGCATACGAGCCTGGCCGACCACTGGAACACCATCAACCGACATCACACCATATTCGGGCTCAAGCAAACCCATTAAAACATCGGCTAATGTGCTCTTACCTGCCCCAGAGGCACCCATAATGGCTGTTGTTGTGTTGGCTGGAAAGGTCATTGAAACAAGATTCAATGCAGGCGTTTCACGCCCTTCATAATTAATCGTCACATCTTTTAAACGAATTGATTGTTGAACGGACCAAAAAGATAAATTATCGTTTATGGGTTCTGCCCATTGTTTGCATTCAGCTAATAAATTTTGTGTTTCTTGGAATGCTGGAAAGGCATGTAAACAATGGTGATATTGTTGCTGAGCAGAAGAAAACATAGGAATCAAACGGCTAAAGATGAGAACAAGAATTAAAAGCTCTGAAACTGGCGTGTCGCTATAATTTAAGCCAAAATACAAATAAATTGCTAACAACAAAGCCCCGCCAAATTGCAAAAACGATCTTGCTAGACTGGTACTAGTCATAAAGGCAAGCTGTTGATGCCGCAATGTTGTAACCGTATGTTTAAAGTAGGTTTGGTGCACTTGCTCGTTACCCAAAATTTTAGCTAATTTAATGCCTGCAAGGGCTTCTTGAACGTTGCTATGAAGACCTCGGTTCGCATACCCCATACTTTGCCCGAGTTGTTGAGCGAATCGTCTTTGTTTTGCGAGCA
>JBDNHM010000331.1:0-10390 GCA_041688825.1 Burkholderiaceae bacterium
GCCTCTGTTAAACTCTTGGTCTAACTTAACCTGTGCAACACGCACGGGTTGGGGCAGGTGGCCGAGCGGTTGAAGGCGCACGCCTGGAAAGCGTGTATACGTTCATACGTATCGGGGGTTCGAATCCCCCTCTGCCCGCCATAGCGATTTCTACACAATTCTACAGAAGATTAAATGTGAATTAAGTTGTTGTTTTTTATAAGAAAATCACGTTTAGTTCTGCTTTGGGGTTGCACCACATTACACCCTGTTCTACAATCTAAAGGTACCTACAGAGGTACCTAAATGATTGGAATCCGAATGGGTATAACTCTTAATCGACTGACCGTAAAACAAATTGAAAACTTGTCTGATGGTATGCACGCCGATGGGGGTAATCTTTGGTTGCAGGTATCTAACAATGGTGCAGGAACGTCTTGGATCTTTAGATATGACTTCAATGGAAAGAGAAAAAAAATAGGGCTAGGGTCTCTGACTCGCATCAGTTTGGCTAATGCACGAAAACTTGCACAGCCTCTTCGTGAAGAGTTAGGAATGAAGCGTGATCCACAGTTAACCATTCAATCTCGGCGCGCTGAGCAAGTTAAGGCTAGTGCAAGCGCAGTGTCCTTTAAAGATGTCGCTGAAATGTGCATCGAAGCCAAACGTAGTGAGTGGAAAAGTACAAAGCACGCTCAACAGTGGCAGAACACTCTTACACAATATGTTTACCCGCAAATAGGCAAATTAAATGCGTCAGACATAACCACGGATTTGATTTTGCGTGTGCTCGAGCCAATTTGGCTCACCAAATCAGAAACTGCTAGTCGAATTAGGCAGCGTATTGAAACAGTTCTAGATTACGCAACAGTTAAAAAATACCGTCAGGGTGAAAACCCAGCCCGTTGGAAAGGGCACTTGTCACACTTACTGGCAGCCCCAAGAAAAATCAAGAAAGTTGAGCATCAACCATCACTTGACTACAAAGAGATTTTTGAATTTGTGAGAGAGTTAGTTAAACGCAACGGCTATGCTGCAAGATGTCTTGAGTTCATCATTCTTACGGCTGTAAGGTCAGGCGAAGCGCGCAATGCTACTTGGTCTGAAATCGATTTAGACAATAAGGTTTGGATTATTCCCGAGGAGAGAATGAAAGGGGGCAAGCCTCACTTTGTTCCCTTATCGCCTCCGGCAGTGTCTATGCTGAGAGGTTTGCATAAAATCGAAGGGAGTGAATTTGTGTTTCCGGGCCAAGCTCCACGAAAACCATTAAGTGATGTTGCTGTAACACATGTGGTTAGGCGGTTAGGATACGCAGAGCCCACTGTGCATGGGTTTCGATCAACATTCCGAGTGTGGGCCGCTGAAAATAGTTCATTACCTAGTCAAGTTGCTGAGTTTGCACTGGCGCACAAGCTGCCAGATCAAGTCGAGGCATCCTATCAAAGAAGTACTCTGCTTCCGCAGCGTGCCGAGCTTATGGATGCTTGGGCGAACTACTGCTTAAAGAATTTATCAGTCTAATTTTTTAACTCTAATGAGGTCACAATTGAATAAAAAAGAGACGTTTATGTCTTTAAGCCAGATACCCCACGCTATTGCCTTCAAAAAGTATGATGATGAGCGTTATTTATTTTTGGCTAAGTATTTATGGGGGCTTAGGTTTAAAAACCAAAATCGATTGGCTCCTTTGCTTAACGGTATTGAATGTGATCGTGCATACCTAGCGGATCTTTTGTTTGAAACAGAACAGGAAATACAGATTGCAATAGATTGTTTAAAAGAGGATGATCTGATAATTTTTTATGATCCATTTACTCACTTACCTACGGTCGTTGAAGAAATGGCATTCGTATCTGAGGAGCGAATCCTTAGTTTGATTACTGAACATCATGAACGCCATCGTGAAAGAATAAAAGCAAAAATTTTGGAGCAACAACAGCTCCGGATTAAATTAGCGGGTGGACAAAATAACTCAAGCTTGGAGGCAATTAGGGCTACAAACACAGATGAATTATGGCTAAATGATGACGTAGACATTGACTGGCCTAAATGCTTTCCGAATGTTGGTCATGCGTCTTTGGAAAAAACCTTTGGTGGCAAAAAATGGCGATCGTACACCCAGCGAGGTAAGAGAAATGGTTTGATCAAGGCTAGGCCTGCCGAACGCGAATCTGGAAAATACAATCTATATCTTGCTGCATTGTGGTGGTTGGCTTACACCAAGCCTCAGGAATTTGACTTAGCACGTGTACGCCGTAAGCTCGCTGATAATCTGTTGCCTGAATACATGCATCTTCGCAAAAGATTAACAGGTGAAAGTGATTTGTCTTAGATACCCAAAACCCTTTCCCGCTCCTTGCTAAGCCAATTCGTCGCCAGTTAGCTGGCATTTTGCCGTCATTTGCTAGGCTAGTTCTTTTTCGACAGCACTAGAGCCAGATTTGACTAATTCGTCGCCAGTTAGTCGCCACTGTACCGCCACTTGCGTCGCCAGTTCATGGCCAACAGCACTAAAAACAACAGATTTTTACCAATTCACCGCCAGTTAGTCGCCAGTTAGTCGCCATTTACATTGGCGGTATCGCCAGATTTTAGCCTTCAAAAAAAAGGGAGTTTCATAAGACTACAAACCAAGTAATTCTACTTGGTTGCTATTGGAGTCTTAAAAATGAATATATTCCCCGATGGAAAAATTCCAGCCTTACTACGTCGTCCTGATGTTCAAAAAATCACTGGATTAGCAACAAGCACTTTATACCGAGATATATCCCTTGGAGTGTTCCCACGCCCTGTGCTTTTAACTGGCCGTGCCGTTGCGTGGCGATTATCTGATGTCGAACGGTGGATTGAAAGCCGTGAAACTGAAACAGGTGGTTATCCGAAACAAACAGGGGTCAAAAAATGAGACCCAATAAAAAAGATGACTCGGCGTGGTTCGAAATGAACCCCGAACGTATGTATCGACTCAGGCTTCGAATCAACCCATACCAAAAAGTGCTCAGCATATGGCCATTCAACGTGGCATCAATACACGTGATTATTCGCCGAAGTAAAAACGGTGGCGTCATAGTTGGCCCATTACCTGCAGAAGTTGAATCGCGGTTTGAAGGTGGAGGCATAAGTGCTTTGGACTTTGACAGCATTCTTTCTGTTTACGCACACAACATTGTTGCTAAAGAAGCAAAAAAATTGACGTTTCGAAACACCGTCTTAAGCAGCATGAGTCTGCTAATTAACAAATTTAAAACATTAAGGAATTCAAAATGAAATCGATCAATATCAAGCTTGGTAATACCAAAAAAAATAGTTCAGTTAAGGAGTCTGGTAGGTATACCGCCGTAATTAAACAGGTAGTGGATATAGGAATGCAACCGGGTTTTGGGGATAGGGAGCCCCAACACTGTATGGCGCTAGTCTTTGGCTTAAAAGATGGTTCAACGCTTGTGAAAAAGTTGACTGTCTCAGATCATGAGTTATCAACCCTGATGGAAGTGGTGCGTGCTGCGGGTGTGATGCCCACAGATGAAGCGGGGATGGTTCAAACGGCTGATTTGATAGGCAAGTCTATTGCTGTCGAAGTTGATGTTCAGGGTGCCTTTGCACGTGTAACCCAAGTTTCAACTCTAGAGAGTTTTGATGATGAGCCAATTACGTTTAAGCCTAGCGAGGATAGCTTGATTGAAAATATCGAGAGCCGCCTATCAGATCCTAATGCTAAAGCTTTTGTGATGAGCTTGCACCCTGAGGTTCGAAGATACCTATCAAATCGAATTCGCCAGCGGGAGGTTTAATCGATGGAAACCAAACTTCAAAAATCACATGTTGATTCACTTAACAAAAGTTTACTGAAGGATGCTGAGCGGCTAATTCAGCATTGGACAGGGCATGAAACAGAGCTATCCGGTGACGAGCTTAAGTTTATTAACATCACAAGACAAGACGGTGAGCTAGGTAGCTGCTCAATCAATCTTGTAACAGGTGAGTTTAACGACTTCGCGGCAAGTGGTCAGTTCAAAGGGTGTGGAATGGTGGCTCTTTACACTTGTATTCATAAATGTAACGAGTCTGAATCGTATGACGCATTGAAAAATGCCGTTTCACAAAATCAAGGTCAGGGTTTTGTAAATTCAAAATTTAAAAATCGGCCAGACAAACCTAAACACATTGCGGTACCCGTATCTGAAACTGATGCGAATGTTGTTTCCCCCCCAGACATCCATCCTGAACTTGGAATCCCTGACATGCAATGGGCATACAAACTTTCAGATGGATCAGTTGCTTTTTATGTTTATCGATTTAACCAAATGGATGGCAAAAAAGAAACTCGGCCAGTGTCGTATTCTGCAAATGAAAAGAGGTGGCTTTGGAAGTACCCCCAAAATCCGTTGCCACTTTATGGTGGTGATCGTTTAGATATGGAACAAGTGGTTGTTGTTGTTGAGGGTGAAAAGGCTTGCGATGCAGCGCAGCGACAATTTCCGGATCATATCTGTGTCACCTCTGCAAAGGGTTCAAACCAAGCTTTTGATTCGAACTGGCGTGGGCTTGCTGATAAGGATGTGATCATCGTTCCAGACAATGATCTTCCCGGTCGAGAATATGCAATGGCGGTTACCGCACTTGCTGTTGTTGCCGGCGCTAAATCAGTTTCAATCAAAGATGTGCGTCAGTTGGGGTGGGCTACTGGCGATGATCTTGCGGACCATGAGGTTACCTTTGAATTTCTAAATGATTCAGTCAACTTTGTCGAAGCCTTGAAACCCGCTGAATTTGAAGCTTCATTAGTACGCGCTGCTAGCCAACTTGAGCTCGGCGAGTTTGATCGACAGCAAATTAGGCTAGCAGCTACTCTTGGAGTTAGTGTCAATACGTTTAAAAAACTCGTTAAGCAAGCAAGGCGAAATCTCGATGGTGTGACAACAGGTGTACCTGACCTTGGCGATCAGTTGGTAGAACCCAACCCCGAGCCGTGGGAGGGGGATGTAGACACAGCTCAGCTTTACCGCAGCATCAAGTCGCTAGCTCAAAGGCACGTCGTGATGACAGAAGCTCAGGCGACCACTGTCGCACTTTGGGTGATGTACACCTATATTTTTGAGGCCTTGCCGCAAAGCCCTATCCTGCTCTTGACTAGTGCCAGTCCGAGATGCGGTAAGACGACCCTGCTCGATCTGATCGGGGGTTTGGTGAGTCGTTGTATGTCAACATCCAATATTAGTACAGCGGCAATCTACCGTAGCATCGAGTTGGCAAAACCAACCCTTCTGGTTGACGAGGCAGATACATTTTTATCTGGTAATCATGAGGCGGCAGGGGTTCTCAACTCAGGTCATACCAAAAGATCAGCGTTCATTACTCGAGTAGAAAAAGTCGGTGATCAATTGTTGCCCAAACGCTTTTCAACATTTTGTCCAAAGTGTGTTGCGATGATTGATTTGCCTAAGTCTGCGGCGTTACTTGACCGTTGTTTACTTATTAGATTAGAGCGCGCGTTATCGACTGAACGACCGGTTCCGTTACCCTATGACATTCAAGACGCTTATGGGGAAATTCGTCGTCGTCTTGTTAAATGGGCGGCGCCCATTCTGGAAGACGGTATTGATATGGATCTGAGTTTGCTGCCATACGGTAAAAATGCGAGAGCACACGGTAACTGGTCTGTTCTGGCGACTGTTGCGCAAACGGCGGATGAAGATATTGTCAAAGAACTCAGGAAGGCAGTTGATGAACTAGCTGATACTGATTTATACGGAGAGGATCTCGCCAAAGATCTTTTGAGCGCGTTAGCAACGATTTTTTTTGAAAATCTGAAGTTAGATCGTTTTGCTGAAGCTGTAGCAAACCCGCTTGTCAATCTTAATGGCAATCACGATTTGGTTGCATCTAGCCAATTAATTAAAAAGCTCAATGATTTAAAGCACATGTCTTGGGCAGACTTCAATGGCGGCAAAGGTATTACCGAGCGTGGCGTTGCGAGGCAACTTAAACCATTTGGAATACGTCCCCAGCAGGCCAGAGTCAATGCACAAGTGACCCGCGGTTATCGGGTTGGGCAATTTGTGAGCGTGTGGGATCGTTACGACATCAAGTTGCCAGATCACAATCGAAGCGGTGCCGATCAAAAAAATATTGTTGTTGAATCGCTGATTTAAACGTTACATCGGTACAGCTTGCCTAGCGCCCCGAAAACAAACAGGTTTAGTGTCACGGATAAGTAACGTGACCATAACCCAATCTGTGTTGTGTGACGCTATCTGTTACAGCAAAACTCCATTGTTATAAGGCTCTTCAGGTGCTGTACCGATGTCACGGCTAAATACCCTACATCAAGCAAAAAATTAAGGTGAATGACATGAAATTCGAAGATTACCTCCAGCAGTTAAATGAATCTGGAATAGATCAAGCAAGATTGGCTCACGCCCGAAAACTTAAGGTTGTTTCTGCAGAAATAGAACGAGCAAGACAATTATCAGAGTGGATTAATGGTCACGGAGGATTAGAGTATGTAAAGTCGCATGTTGTCGCTATTGATCTGATTTCAAGATTTAGTTCTGATGACATTACTGGCATTGATATTGAAACTGCAAAGTGTCGCGATCACCCAATGAGTGGCTTGGTTCCATCGGTCAGTAAAGTTCGTACAGTGCAGCTTTGGCAAATGGGGAAACCAGTTGTTGTGGTTGACTGTTTTGAGGCAGGTTACGAATGGCTCAACATCATACAGTCTTTGAAGCTTGCTGCACACAACTCGGTTTTTGAGATCAAACACCTGCGCAATGTGATGCTAAATGTGCCATCAATTGCGTGCACCATGCTTATGATGCGGCCGTTCGCAGGTAAAAATCTTAGTCTCGTCAAAACAATAAAAATGATTGAAGATGTTGTGGATGGCCCCAACACTGCCGCTGAAGCATTGGGTATTGAGCTTGGCAAATCTCTACAAACCTCCGACTGGGGTCGATCTGACTTGTTTCTCGAGCAAATCGAGTATGCGGCTGCAGATGCAATTGCTGCGGGGTTGTTGTTTAGAGCGCTAGATGAAGTTTATGTTAGTTCTGATGTTGAGTTTGCTAGGGTCAATGATCTTCTTCAGTCTTTGGTGCCAGTAGTCGCAAGTCAAGCCCCAATATATATTGATCTAGTTGCGCATCAAGAAATTTTGAAGATTTGGAATCGTGAAGTTGAAGAGGCCCGGCTAGTGTTAAGTCAGTCGCTTCTGACCGAACCGACAAAGCCTGCTGCAAAACAAAGATGGCTTTCTGAACGTCTCACGTCAGATCAACTGCTGGACTGGCCTTGCACCCCAACCGGTAAACTTTCGACTAGTCGGGACGTTATTCTCGCTAATAGTGATTATTTCCCTGAATTGAAAGACCTTTCCCGTTTCACTCAGTTCACATCGTTTCAGGCAAACTTTGGCTCTAAGCTAAGTGATATGAGCGTTGATAGTCAATTGTTTCCGAGCTATCGCATTGCTGGTGCAGCTACAGGTCGTTTTGGTTGCTCAGAGCCCAATCTTCAAAACATACCTAAGTCATTGAGACATGTAATCACTGCCCCAGAAGGGAGTGTGTTCGTTACAGGTGATTTGTCACAAATTGAACTGCGCGTGGCGGGTTTAATAGCCAACGAATCAGTCATAAATGATGCCTACCAAAGAGGTCAAGATTTACATAAGTTAATGGGTGCCAAAATGGCAGGTGTTCCAGTGAATGAGGTGACCAAAGCCTACCGTCAGGCGGCTAAGGCAGCAAACTTTGGCCTCTTGTATGGTGCTGGCGCTCGCACGCTTCAGTCTTATGCTTGGACTGCGTTTGGTGTGTGGATGTCAGACGATGAGGCTCGAGCGTCTAAGGATGCTTTTCTAGAGATGTACCCGAATTTAGCGGCGTGGCAGAAAGAAATTGTCGACGTGACCAATGCGCGTGGCTATTCAGAGTCAACGTATTTTAAGCTTCGTCGCTATTACGCTGATGATACGTATACCCACGCGATGAACTTTCCGATTCAATCTAGCGCTTGGGAAATCTTGGCTTGTGCAATGTTGTATGTGCACGAAAGGTTGCCGGCGGATGGCACCATTCAAATTTCACATCATGTTTATGATGAATTGTGTCTTGTGGCTACTGAACAGCGCAAGGAAGAAGCTGCGCTTTTGTTAAGAGATGGTTTTCGCCACGGTTACAACCGCGTGTTTCCCGGTGCATCGACTAAAGGCTTGGTTGGTATTGGCTCCGGTATTTCGTGGTTTGAAGCTGCCAGTGACGATGTAATTAATCCAGAATGGTCACTGTAACAAGGTATTTAGGTAGGGTGTTTTACCGTAACGAATCACCCTAGTTCAACTTGCAATTCTAGATATTGCTGCTGTTACAGCCCTTAGGGGCGGGCTGTGGGCACTCAAGCATCGAAAGATCTGGGGTGGTATTAAACCCCCTATTTAAATGTAACGATTAATGATAGAATTTAACTATCAAAAACAATATATCAATAAATTATGACAAATATACCCCATTCAATTGAAATGCAGGTGCTGACCAAACGGCGTGGCCCACCCAAGCAGCAGAACCCTAAATCTGAGTCAGCTCTTCGTGTGCGCAGGCATCGTGATCGGCAGCGAGAGAGGGCTGTTGCTATGGATTGCGCAACAAAGGCAGTTGTCGAGGTTTATAAAGAGGTTGCACCAAAAGGTAGTTTATCTAAAGAAATGTTGGTGTATGGGCAGGAACGCGCACGCGAGACGCTTAAAATTCTTATTGATAACGGACCCGCGATTGCTCACGCGATTGTTCAGCGTGCCATCGAAGGTGATCCGACAGCGATGTCGATTGCGGCAAAGTGGTTACCTAACCCCACCAACCAGACCAGAATAACGTTGCCTGCGGGCAAGACTATAGAAGAGGCAGCTGACCACGCGCTAGGTGCGGCATTCTCAGGTGCAATGTCAATTGAGGAAGCGGCTGAGGCCCTATCTTTAATCCGGCAGCACGGAGACGTTGTTCTGTCAGCTAGTTTGTCGGCGCGGCTAAGTTCAATCAATGAGAGGCTCAAGACATTGTCATCCAACCAGCGTAGCGGGCATGTAGATATTTCTGCTCGACGAGTTATTACATTAACTGAAATTGACGTCGAAGAATTGACGACTAAGGGAGAGCCATTATGAGTAGCCCACGCGTAGTTGAATTAGAACGACAATTGGCGATAATTGAAAGGGCGGTTGATGCGGCGGCTGGTGACCGAATGTCAGAGGTCTGGATAGCGATGTCGATAAGTAGTCACAATCGACCTAGTCATGACCAATGGCGTGACTGGCTAAAGCAGAGTGGTTTGGTATGTGACGAATTGAAGCTGTGGTTTCATCGCTTGCCACAAGATCTTGCTCTGATATCGACGCCCAACTTCGGTGGGACACTTGGGGATGACTGGGTATTGGTTGAAACACCAAACCGCATTACCGCGGGTGAAATGCTTTATTCTTGGTACAGCGTGAAACTTAATCAGCAATACCGGCATTGGGGAAAGCAGCGACATTAATAAAAAAGTGGCGGATCGATTATCCCCCATATAAACAAATTAAATATCTGTTTTAAATAGATTTATTGTCAAAACAACTAGCCATAGGCGCCTTTGGTAGTCCCTCTTAATCTAGTTAGAGCTCTGGTTAATGACATCACTATCGACCTTTAAACACTGCAAGTTGATGATCAAGAAAAGGAAGTCTGACTTGCCCCGTGGTTGCAAGCGATCTATTCGACCCCCCGGGGGGGTGAAACGGCAGGCGGGGGGGCTAGCAGCTGTTCCACACTACTTGATGGATTTTTTTGACTGATGAGGGTAGTTGATGTTACAGAATTGATTTTAACGAATGACAATTCTACAGATAATGTAATTAATCGAAACACCGATGCAAAGTTAATTTTTTATTTTTTTTGACAAAGTTTTCATAAGTTCAGATTATTGGTTTTCAGCTAGCAAATACCTACCACTATTTAGTATTTTTTATACCTTAAAAGGACCTCCTAATAATTGAGGCAATATATCCTACGCTCAGAATCTAGAAATTAATCGTTGATATAAGCATTTATACGAAAAGCAATACGAAGTCGCCTCTCATCAATCAAGAAACTCCTTGAAGGCTTTTGTTTCTAGTAATATATCCTCAAGAGGTATCTGTTGGGCCTCAAAACTTTCAATTCCATTTTTCGTGATGAGCGTCTTAAGATACTCACTTGGGGTATATCACTAATTACACGATTTGTCTTTCCACTGGGTATTTCAGGGCATCGTGACCGGTCATTTCAGATTATCGTGACCGGTGATTTCATAAAAGCGTGACCGGTGATTTCAAATCATCGTGACCGATGTGGTGCCGTTGCATAGTAGTTAAAGGTAGCCTGTTTATTTTTAA
>JBDNHM010000332.1:0-2296 GCA_041688825.1 Burkholderiaceae bacterium
CCTAAAAGCCTTCCTCATTAGTTTGCCATATAAAATCATTCACAATACAACCCATTAGACCAAGGTCACCATTCATGTTTGATAAATTGCTTATTAGCTTGATTTCGCCCCTAGGTACGGCATTGCTTTTTGGTGTAGTTACCTTGCTGTTGATTGGCTTTAAAAAAATACGGTTAGGTTCGGTTGTATTGGCGTTTGCCTTGCTGTGGTTATTCGTGTTTTCAATGCCAGTGGTTAGTAATGCGTTACGTGCTTCAGTAGAGGCACAGTTTCCGCCTGTAGAGATGGGAGCTCTGTCAAAAAAGGCTCAGGCAATTGTTGTGTTGGGTGGGGGTACGCAGTCTGCTGAAGTATCGGGTCAGATGCCAGATTTGAATTCAGGGGCTGATCGCATGTGGCATGCAGCCAGGCTGTTTCATGCCGGCATCGCACCGATAGTGGTGCTCACTGGTGGTGGTAATCTTAATGTGAGCATTAACTCAGAGGCTGAAGATATGAGAACGTTTTTGTCTGACTTAGGCGTGCCCACCGAGGCTATGGTTTTAGAGGGGCTTAGCCGCAATAGCCGTCAAAATGCTCAGTTCACTGACGACATACTGCGGCCACAAGGCATAAACCAAATTATCTTAATCACCTCGGCGTTGCATATGCGACGTGCAGTGGCTTCGTTTGAAAACCAAGGCTTTACAGTCATACCCGCCGCAACAGATTACGAGGCTAGAACCCGTTTTGATTGGACCGGGTTTTTGCCTGACGCAAGCGCTTTAGATGGAAGCGCGCGAGCGATTAAAGAGATTGTGGGTCGAATATCAGGTAGGTAGGTTCAATGCAGATTGTGGCGGGGTTGGGGTGATGGGTTTTTTTGGGTTTTTTGATTTGATCGAGAGTTTGGTGCATTTGATGATTTTATGGGGGTTCTTTTTAAAGGGCCTGCTTTTATTAAGGTTGATTGTTGTCTTTTTGGTAATTTTAATTTAAGCTTCTTAAATATAGTTATATAAAAAGGCGGGGATGATGTCTATTTCAAATTACATAGTTCTTTTGACTGCTTTTATGGTTGTTGTTGGTTGGTTTGTTAATAGCTGGCTCAATAGGAGACATGAAATTGCAAAAAAACGCATTGATCATCGCCTAGAAATGTTGAAGTCCTATATTTCGTTTACTGTTAGTGCTTTTAAAAATAAATCCCTTGATGGTTTTAATGACATACAAGTTTCTTTCATGCAATATGGTTACCAAGATGAAGTAAATTTGGTTGAAGAAATTACCCGAATTGCTATGACAGACCCTAAAGATAAAGGTAAGCGATCCATAAACCCCACCCTTGTCGGTTGATTTTAAATCCCGCATGCTTGCAACATCTAAATAAAAAGAGGTGTTGTGATGATCAGAGGGTTAGGGGTACCGTTTTGGCAAGAGCATGTAACAGCGGCCAATTCGTATAACGGGTCAGCCATTGAGTATGCCAAGGCGCATGATATTACGGTATCAGCTTTGTATTATTGGCAGAGAAAGTTTAGCGCTAGAGAAACTGCCGTTAAAAAAATTGCTGTTAACGAGACTTTCGCCAAAGAGCCAATCGTTCATAGTAGCAACTCTAAAAAGGTTGGTACGCCCTCATCATTAAGCCGCCAATTTGTGGCATTGCGTATGGCAACTACCTTGGCACCACTTGCACCAACAACTGTTGCGGCATACTGCACGTTGGTGATGGCCTCACAGGTGAGGTTAGAGTTATTTTCATTGCCTGACCCGCAGTGGTTGGTTAATTTGGTAAACGCCACACAAGGGGCACAATCATGCACCCGGGTTGCCTAATCGAACATGTTTATCTTTGCCGTGCAGCGGTTGACTTTAGAAAGCAAATCGATGGGCTGAGTGTGATGGTTGAGCAAGGCCTGGGGCTCAACCCCTTTGGCAGTGCTTTGTATGTGTTCATCAACCGCCAGCGAACCAAGATCAAAGTGCTGTACTGGCATCGAAACGGTTTCTGTTTATGGCAAAAGCGTCTAGAGTCTGAACGATTTGCGTGGGCGCCAAAGTACGAACAACGTGACGCACAAGCCGACACACAAGCTGACACACAAACCGACACGCAAGCGGTGAGTATGCAAGAGTTTGAGTGGCTGTTAGAGGGTTTTGATTTATGGAAAAATAAGCCTCATAAAACCCTCGAATTTGCTTCTGTTTCATAGGAGAAAATGCTAAAATAGAGCATGTTTGAAGCACTCAAAAAACCTGCACTTTTAGACCAACAACCCAGCGTTAAGCCGTTTGTTTTACCGTCGGTTTTACC
>JBDNHM010000333.1:0-1946 GCA_041688825.1 Burkholderiaceae bacterium
AGCTGGTGCCCCAGCAGCAATAATGAATGCGATTAACGATGCGTTAGCGCCCTTTAAAACACATGTGCACTCTCAACCCATAACGCCGCAAAAAATATTGAGGGCATTGGGTAAGGTTTAAATTATATTTGACATTAATTAACTTGTAATGTGGAAATAAAGTCAAGCTTCGTTTATTGAATGCCCATCAGGTAATCAGGCTTGATTCGCTGCTGAGGCAAAATCAACAATTGACAGGTGTTTAATGGCATCTTGTAGATCAGCATGAGCCGCCTCACGTTGCGCTGGTGTGATATCAAGTGATTTACTCATAGTGACTTGCCTAGCGGCTCTGGCTTTAAGTGCCCATGCGCTCGCAGCCAGATCAGGTTCCCATTGATCAAGGTTTTGTTTTTCGCAGTCGTCAATAAGCGGTTGAACCAAGGGTCGTAAATCAGTGTCGGATCGGTTTGAAAGTATCATTTCTATCAGTGCGACTCGAGCTCTGAATTGATCGCGTTTGCTACGTGTATTAGCCATAAAAGTTTGTAATTCATTTATAGCCTGATCAGCTTTGCCTTCACCGTTGGCCATCATGGCATTCCCTTTTGCCACATCAAATGCGTCGAAAGTGCCAACCCCAGACCGCTCTTGGCGACAGCGTTTTAACCAAGCTAACGTATCAATATTGGCAAAAGGTGTACCGTCAGAAAATAATAATTGATCAATACCTGGCAGGCGATCTAAAAAATTGAGTAATGTTTCAACAATTGTGTCGCGCATGCGTATACCTGCAGCCCCCATCATGCCAAACCCCCTTGCAGACTGACAGTCAAGATCAAACCAGAACGGATAAGTTCTAATTCGTGACTCACAAAATTCGACAAGTCCTTGAGCATTTTTTGACTTAGTTATTTTTTCAAATATATCGATTATCGCGATAGGGGGTGCTGAAACAACAGTTTGCCCATTTGTTGATTTAGGTAATTGAAAAACACTTGATCGAGCTGCAAAGCGACTAAATTGTATGACTAAGGGGTTTGACGGATCAAACGCATATAAAGCAGGGCCAAGTTGTGCAACATAGTCTTGAGCAGGTTTGAGTGCAGTGTAAAGATCGTCAAGATTACTAATTTGATTGTTTAAAGTAAGAGCCGTTGAGCTTATGCTTTTGCTTTGAGACGGTGGCACGACTCCGGAAGGTGCTGCAATGGTTGCGGGGGGGGCATTGGGTGCCTGCTTGATATCTGAGCTTATATTTGAAGGCGTGTCAGCAGAATTGGCGGGAAGTTCTGCTGGTTTTGGAGGCTCTTCAACAGGTATTCGTTGCAAATGGCCAATTAAAATAGCCAATGAGGGCGCATCAGGGTCTTTTTCTGAGAGGGTTTTATCTAGTTCATTTGCCGATTTAAGTAAGCGTTGAGAAAGTTCTTCCTTAATGGTTTCCTCTGGTTGAGACTCGAGCCAATTTACTGCGCGATCAGTCCACCAAAGAATAGCGTTACGTCGCCCCCTAATTCGAGCAACGGTGGGAAACCCTGTTTCCCAAAATTGTTCAGAGAGTTTGGCTTGTAACAAAAGACCTGCAGCCAACCCATCTGATGCATAACGCTGAACCCAAGATTCAGAAAGCCAAGCAGAAACTAAAAAGTCTTTTGACTGCTCTTTAAGAAATTTAACGGCTATTTGTTCAATACGTATCCAGTTTGGAATACTGTCGCTTGTTAAGTTTGTTAGTTTATTGATTTCATCATTGATATGAACGTATTCTTCCGACTCGCGTGAATCGACACCACCAGGTAATGTTTCAGAAATGGGTAAAAGTAGCGACTCAACATCAATATGCATAGAAAAAACCTAAATAACAAATTATTATAAATTTAGGTCATTATTGTGCAATATTGACCTGTTTTTATTACTTACTGATTAGTTACTAATTACTTGCTGAATAGTTACTAATTACCTAT
>JBDNHM010000334.1:0-5366 GCA_041688825.1 Burkholderiaceae bacterium
ATAACAGCCCCTTAAATTACAACGCCACCAACGGCGTGTATGACAGCCAAGGTAATCGCACAGGCTATACAACCGTCAGCCCAGAGGGCGTTACCAACATATTCAGCCAAGACGGTACACGCAGTGGTTACATACCCGCACCTGAAGCAGGGGGGGGCACAGAGTTGTGGTTGAAGTAGGGGTGTTTCTATGAACACCCATTGCATCAGCCAACTGACTGATCTCAATGTTTAAGGGTTGTAGAAATTCTATAGTCAACACTTGACCTACAGTTGTCGGTCTAAGTTTTGTATTTCTCATAGCGGTTACCTGGGCCTGCTTTTAAGCTGACTTATGTATGATGTTAAATCTTACTTTATGTTTGAAGAATTTCATAAAATTAAAGGGATGAATTTTACTTTGAGAGATTGTGTTTTTATAAGAAAATCTTTAGCTGGTGATTACTTTATACAAAATACAAATCAATGCGGTCAGATGTCCATGTGGCGAATCCCGTGCCAAAGAAGTCAGTATCTTCCGTCCATACAGGGCACTCTAATGTCATTGCACAAGCTAACACTGGCCAGTCATTCACATCACGTACAGCCATTCTTAGCAATGCCTGCTGCTGCATACCTTCATAAAAATCGACATCAATTGGTACAACAACATCTTCAATCATATCAAGCAGATGCATTGCCACACTGGCATCAACACCAAGTTTAGTCAATAATGCAGGCAGCTATTTTCTTGCTTCAGCATACGCAAGATCAGGTGCAAAATTTTACTTTTTTTTGCGTGTGGCCTTAAAGTCTGCAACGACAGACTCAACATCAACATTGTGAGCTTCTAGTAGTTTGTCTAAAGTTTTACTGGCATTTCTTAATGCAGATAAATCAGCTTCAGCTTGCCCTCGGGTTGGAATAAAGTAGCCAACCGTTTGACCGTGGCGTGTGACAGCTACTGGGGTGCTTGAAGCAATGTACTCTGCCAAGTCGGTGCGAAACTCGCGTATGCCCACTTTTGTTGTTTCCATAATGCAACCCCTATATTTGTGAATCATTGTGTACACATTTTAAGCGGTTGTAAAAGAAATTGCAATTTTTCGTATTTGATTCTATAACTGAGCACACTAGCGAGTGTCGACGTCGACACAATAATTTGCAACAAATCAGTCCTTACGAGTTTGAAAGACGTCAAACTGCTTTATGAAAAGCGTCTACGAATATGGGGGAATGCCAAATAGGTGTATCACTTGGTGAGACACTTAAGCAGGATAACCTCGACATGCGCCAAGGCCTAATCGCGCGTCGACAATTATTCCTCGCCCTTTATTAAGAGACTCAGATGTGCCCGGGCAACCAGGGCGCGAAAATGCCGTTTTACGTGATGATGGTTCTGTGTTTTTTCCAGGTATTGAAACTGAAAATATTCAACGATTTGCACATGAAGAAATCAAAGCTTTTCTAGAAGGTAAACGTTGGCCACGAGGCGGCGATCAGTGGGACGATGATGAGATTGAGTTGATCAAGAAAATACAAGGCGACTGCAATTGCGGTGGCAACTGGGTAGAGCCTGAGCGCAACGAAGGTTATAAACCCCATTCGTTGCACCGATGCCCTCAATGTCGATCTAAAGAATATGCATACCAAGATTCAGGCATTGTTTCAGATTAAGCTAAAGTAAGATTTTAGCCGTAGCTTTCTATAAAACGTTGGAATAACCGAGCGTAACGGAAAAGCTATTAATGAAGCCTGGCTTAACCTCACATAAAACTCATGGTGAGCCTAGTTGTAACAGAGCGGGTTGCAAAGCTACTTGTACTTTGAAAATTGGTACTGTAAGGAAAGAAAGCCCCAGGAACACCATTATTGGCAGGTCGCTGTATCACCAGACGTGACAGTAAAGGCAACCACACACGGTACACAATAATGACTTGAGGCGCTGGCTTTAAAGGCTACTTTTTATCAGACAGATTGACGACTTATAAAGGACAGGCGTTATATTTGTCTTTTATAAAAAGATAAATAAAATCAATGGCTTATGTTTTTCATTGGCATTTTGTGTTTATTTTAAATGCTGATTGCCAGCCTTTTGTCCTTTATGCGTCTGAAGCAACCAGATGGTATCGCCTCCAGCGGCGCTCACCCGTGTAGCTGACCTGACCTGAAGTAACCAATTGGTCTAATGCACGCTTCAATGTCTTGATTGAAATTTCAACTCCAATACGACGGTTAACGTCAGCACTTGATGATGCCGGGTAACGTCGCAAGTCTTCCCTAATCAACTCAAGCAGGCGGTGGGGTTCGATGCGTGCCAACGTAGTAGTTAGTTTCAGGTCAGCATCTTTCAGCAAGGTCGGATTAACAAAGTATCGCATAGCCTGAGTTCTACCTATCGTATTGATTAGGTTAAAGGTTAATAAGCGACCCAACCACAGTGTAAGACCATCACTACCGCCGGTTTCGAGCATTACGCCCAGTTCTCTGGCAGTCATGCCCTCGGTCTGAGCCAACACACCTAAAGTAATACGCTCACGTTGTGTAAGCTGGAAATGTGCATCAGCCTGGGTCACCAGTCGCATAACCGCAGGCTTGGCAATGCGCCGCTGAATGGTCACCTTAACCCAATCTGTACCCTCCTCAATATCTGGAGCTGGGCGACCCTGCGACAGCAGTCTGTCGTAAATTAAGTCCAAGCCGCTTCCTTCACGCTCCATAAGTCCCAGGTCGTGAAAAACTCGTGCCAAGCCTTCGTTGCGACGGCGGCTTGCATGCAGCATGTTGCGCGGCGTTACGCCAAGAGGCAGTCGGCCAGGGTTAACTACCTCTAACTGTTGCGGGTGTAGGTTGAGGTAAATATCGCCCTGCTGGGTGTATGGGCGGTGCACTAGCGCATTGACCAATAACTCGCGCACCACCTTTTCGTCAAATGCGGGCACACTGCGCCGATATAGTCCTTCAGCCACTTCGTAGCTCTCTCGAAAATCGGGAACCTCGCGCCATATAGCATCGATCATTTCTACGGGGGACATCTCGCAGTCGTCCCACAGCCACTTGTTTATCTTCTGGCCTTGCTCGTCGTATTTAATAGCTTGCACTAAAGGCGCCGTTCCTAATGCACGGCGATCCGCGGTGACGCCTAACAACAAAACACCTAGGCGGGTTAAATTATCGCCTGCGGTAAGACCGTAATGCGTTAGCAATTCGGTGTCGCTTTTCTCTTTGACCGAATCTTTCACTCGGCTAGATGCGCGAATGCCACCCACAATACGAACTACTTTGCCAATATCGGCCGCACTTCGCAAAACGCTACTTTCCATTGCCTCCCAAGGCCGACCAGGGCGTTCATTAGCCAGACGAAGAACATCATCCCCCAGTTCTGGCTGGCAAGTATCACCCACTCGCAAAAAATAACGACCATCACGGGTGGAGGCCACGCCAGGGGAACGCTCAACTATTAGTTCAATGAACTCACCACCATTGGCAGCGCGCTGCAGGGTAGGTAATGCCTGTACATTTACTGTGAGTTCGCCTACACGCTTACGGACACGGTCTATCGCATCTGTGGGCACCAATTGCTCGGCTGGCGGAAAATACTCACCGTCTTCGATGCCAATTAGTAAGCGACCACCAGCACCGTTGGCAAAACATACACAGTCTTGCGCCAGCGCCTGCCAGTCTGCCGACTTGCCGATGACAGTGCGAAGGGACTTTCGGTCAGCGTGTTGATCTTCTAAGGTCATACGTTGAATTTACCAATCTTGAAGTAACTTTTATTTCTACATACTAGCGATACCATGTCACAGCTATTGTGCAAGAAGTTGGAAGCATGGACAATAACTTTTTGGAAGAAATTTTCCAAACGAGCTTCATTTTGAAGTGTGTTTGCAGACATAGTGGTAAGTTGAAATGAGTGCTGAAAATGCCACTCTAAGCCTTTATGAGATAGGTGTAATCAGAAGTATGAGTAAGTACTTATTGTCATTATGCCGAATGTTTGACCCACAAGTTATAAAAATAACGCATATTAGGCCAAAGGCGCGTTAACTAAAAGCTACGACCTTTGCCAGTTACATCAACGTTTCTAAAAAACTTACCAAACAGCCCCTTAAATTAAAACGCCACCAATGTGGTGTATAACAGCCAGGGTAATCGCACAGGTTAAACAACCGTGAGCCCAGAAGGCGTTACCAATATATACAGCCAAAACGGTACACGAACAGGTTACAGACCCGCACCTGAAACAGGGGGCGGATCTGAATTTAAAGACTGATCGTTGATTGCATTTTGAATGTGCTGACTCAATTCAATAAGCTCGTTTTGACTAAAAAAGAATTGTGCCTTTACTTGACGACCTTGTGGGTCTTTTGCTTTTGCAAACGTTGTTTCAAACTTGAGTTCAAAAAGCTCATTTTTTAAGGGTGTTTTTTGAATCGTTAGACACGTTTCAAAATCGGGCGAAGAGCCAAAGCGAAATGTTTGAACTTTGGCTTGAACAGTTGGTTCAACGGCAGATAAAAAAGTAGAGTTTGAAGTTGATATCATGTTTATGCTTCCTGTTTAGCCGCTTTAACGAAAGCGTTGGGGGCGGCAATTTGGTGTAACTTTCCCCAGCCTTTAAAGCGGGCCAGACTATTACAAATAAGCGCAGAAAAAGCACCGCAGTTGACTAAACTATGGCTAAACAACAATGCCAACTCATCAGCACCTTAATCATCAGTGCTTTCATCTTCATCATCTTCATCTTCTTCATAAAAACGATCTATCACTTGACCTCTAAGCTCTGAATCAAAATAAGGGTAAAACTCAGACTCACCGTTAAAGAAAGAGAGCATACTTTTTACATCGTTTTGATAATTACTCTCAAGGCAATTGAATAAATCCCACGCATTAATAAAGAAACTCACCATATCGCCCATTGTTAATGGCTTAGTAGAAGTGCATGTGGTTTTTGTTTTAAGCCATTCTCCGTCATATTCATCAACCATTCGATAATGAATACGTTGGCCGACACGTCGGGCATAAATAACGGCAACATCGTAAGTTGTCGAGTTAAGATTGATGCGAGCAATCTCAACTTCGCCCGGCTTGGTTTTAGGTAAATATTCACCCCCCATGAACATTGGGTGAATGAGCCCAATCATTTGCCGGTTGATTTTTCCAAGCGCGACATCGGTCACAAAATCAGGTAAGTCTTCAAGGTCGCCATTTTCAAGGCTTTGTTTAATTAACTCGCGTCTGGCGCGGCCCTTTACCTTAGTCAGTAAATCAGCTTGAAGATCGTAACGTGCAAAATAATCACGGGGGCGGTACTGCAAAGAACTGGCGGAAATAGGTTGAGTATTTTTTGACTTAGACATAGCAATGCTCCTGTTTAGCCATTTG
>JBDNHM010000055.1:0-26592 GCA_041688825.1 Burkholderiaceae bacterium
AGCAGGCAAACCATCACGACCCGCACGACCGGTTTCTTGGTAGTAGCCTTCAATTGATTTAGGCATATCAATGTGTGCCACAAAACGCACATCAGGCTTGTCAATACCCATACCAAAGGCAATGGTGGCAACCATAACCACGCCCTCTTCTCGTAAGAAAATAGACTGGTGTTCTGCGCGCATGGCGGCACTTAGACCCGCATGGTATGGCAAAGCACGCACACCCTGCTGACTTAACCACTTGGCTGTTTCATCAACCCTGTTACGTGACCACGCATAAACAATGCCTGCATCACCCGCGTGATGGTCTGCGATAAATGCTTTTAATTGGCGCTTAGCATCTTGTTTTTCCACAATCTGATACAAAATGTTGGGTCGATCAAAATTTGAAACAAAATGCTGAGCAGCGTCTAAATTTAAACGGTGTGCAATATCAACGCGGGTTTCTTCTGTGGCGGTTGCCGTTAACGCAATACGCGGCACATTAGGCCAGCGTTGATGCAAAATCGACAGGCTTAAATATTCAGGCCGAAAATCATGGCCCCACTGTGACACGCAGTGGGCTTCATCAATAGCAAACAAAGCAATTTCAATTTCAGACAGCATCTGAATACACCGGTCTGTCATCAGGCGTTCGGGGGCAATATAGAGCAGGTCAAGTTGCCCCTGCCTCAAGGCTGATTCAACATCTTTAGCGTGTTGCCAAGTTTGGGTAGAATTTAAATAACTGGCGCGAACCCCCAATTCTTTTAAGGCATCAACTTGATCTTGCATTAAAGCAATTAAGGGGGAAATCACCACCCCGACACCTGCTCGCACCAAAGCCGGTACTTGGTAACACAATGATTTACCGCCCCCTGTGGGCATCAGCACTAGGGCATCACCACCTTGTACAACGTGCTCAATCACGGCTTGTTGAGCGGGTCTAAACTCACTGAAACCAAAGACGTGTTGTAGCGTTTCGCGCGCTGAAATGACGGGGCCTTTCAAACGATTATTCAAACTCACAAACGTGCACCCGCTGGACTAAATAAAAGACTGTAGTTTGACAGATGGCGCAACACGATGACAGGCGTCACGATAACGAGTGCCGCCAAAATTAATTGCATCGACAGCACCGAAGGGGTGGCGTCCCACAGGGTGATTTCATCAAGTACCATAAATGGAAATAGGCTGTACAAAATGCCCAACACCATGAGCGCGAGTAAAACCACACACAAAACAAAAGGCAACCATAATCTGTGTGGTGTAACGTTTTGACGTACACGTTTGAAATATATTTCTAACCACACAAAACAAAATAACATGACACCCCACAACAAACCTGCAGGTATAAGGTTATCAATATGCGTCCATTTGTACAAAATAGCCGGGTTAGCCATTGCCAACATAATTGACACGGCTGTCATGCCAGCGGCAACCCAACGCACCGCATGGCTTGCCCATCGCGCTGCCAATACGCGCATTTCACCTTCCCATCGCATCAGCAACCAGCACGAACCCATCAACATACATGCAGCCATCGCGCATAGGGCAACAAATAAAATGAAGCCAATGTTGGTCGCGTCTTGCTGATAACCTGCAGCAAATGCAGCCAAAATTAAGCCAAGGCCTAAGGCGCTTAAAAATGCCCCGATACAAAAAACCACTAACCAAAATGATCGCATAGTGATCGCTGAACGTGCGCGAAACTCAAACGACACACTTCGCGTCACAACACCCAGCATGCACAATAAAATGGGCAGGTAGAGCTGACTTAAGATGGCGCCGAAAGCAAAGGGAAACGATGCGATGGCTAAAGCAAATGTGAGCAATACCCACGTTTCATTGACACTTCGCCATGGGGCTAAACTGGTCATTAACGCTTGTCGGTGGGAAGCCGGTGCAAAAGGCAGCAATAAACCCACACCCATGTCAAAGCCATCAAAAATGATGGTACCCAGCACCATAATCGAAGTGAGGGTCAACAATAGCAGTGGCATCCAGAAAGTAGGGTCTGTTGGTAACAGGCCTAACGAGGCGGCATAAGATGACATCACGGCGCGCCACCTGATTTAACCACTGGCACCACACCTTGTTTCATGGCATAACCCGATAACCGCACGAAACCAAAGATAATGAGGGAAAAAAGCGCTAATAATAAAATCAAGCCTAATGCTATCGAGGTCGTTGGCGTTGCTGTGATGACGTCAGCTGCTTTTAATGCATTCATGACTGCAAATTCACTTCTAAAATCACTGTTTGTTAACCAAGCCAAAGCCGGTATTATCATGCCAAGTGGTGCACCAAAAATAAAAGCCAACTTAGGTTTTAGTTGGTTATTAAACAGTTTGAGTGATAAGTATGCGGCGACAAGCCATATAAAAAGCGTTATACAGAAACTTAACCAAGTTAAGAAATAAACACGATCAATTTCAATCTTATACGGCAACCCATTGTTGGTATACAAAAACCACATTAACGTGGCATGCACGAGCAAAGCCAAGACACCCCATTTAAGGGCTCGCTTTAAAAAAATAATGTGGCCGTCTTGCAAGGGTCTAAACTTAGACTGCCAGGCTGAAAAGCCTAAGCACACGCCCGCTGTTGAATAGATTGTTTGTAAAAAGAATTCAACACTTTGTAAATAGGCTGCAGGTTGAACAAACAACTCGGCCCACTCGTAAATACGGTAGCGACCATCAAGCATCATGGTGCCGGCGGGTTGCCTTGTCCAGCTATCAAAAACAATGACAAAGTATGCGACTAATGTGAGCCCAAACAACACAAGCCACATAGCCCATTTATATTGAGCAACTGATGCACGTTGTTTACCAAACAGCATAACGTCTAACGCGGTTGATTTGAGCACCACAAAAATAACCACTGCAAAAAACATTAATGGGCCAAACACATTGCCCATTCGCTCAATCATGATGGGCCACACCACGCCTATTTCAACGATTGTTAAAAACCCGAGTGCGAATGCACTAAACAGGGTGAGTGCAAAGATGCGTAGCCAAACTCTAAAAGTTTCTGAGTTAAAATGACTTTCATTTGAATGTTTACCTGCAAAACCGACAGCCAATAAAAAGGCTAAACCGATCGACAAACCGATAAAAGTGTAGAACAGGGTAACCGTCAGTTCAAACTGAATGCGGCCAAAAAAGAGAGAAGAAATTTCCATAACGCTTCAAGTGTAGACGCCTCGTGGCAAAATGGTGTCTTGATTAGCCTTTTTTCTACATTTTGGCTTTATTTTGGTTCTATTTTGGCTCACAAAAACGTATGACAGCATCATCAAACCCCATTATTTCTACACATTTTCTCAAACATATTATTGAGTCTGACTTGTCTACCCAGCGATTTGCGACCAAGCGCTGGGCAGGTCACCCCGGCTCTGCCAAGGTGCAGCAAGCGGGCGGCTTAGACCCAGCAAAAATTCGCACACGTTTTCCGCCTGAACCAAACGGTTTTTTACATATTGGTCATGCCAAGAGCATTTGTCTAAACTTTGGTTTGGCTCGTGAATACGGGGGGGTATGCCATTTACGTTTTGATGACACCAACCCTGAAAAAGAAGACCAAACCTACGTTGACGCAATCATTGATGCGGTGCAATGGCTTGGGTTCGATTGGCAAAATTCAGATGGCAATCATATGTACTTTGCCAGCGATTATTTTGACGTTATGTTCGAATGCGCCGTGGCCATGATTCAATCGGGTGACGCCTATGTTGATGAACAAAGCCCCACTCAAATGCGTGAAATGCGGGGCACCCTAACTGAACCAGGGCAAAACAGCCCATGGCGTAACCGCCCAATTGCTGAGTCATTAGCGCAGTTTCATGCCATGCAAGCGGGTCAATTCCCCGATGGTGCGATGGCTTTGCGCGCGAAAGTCGATATGACTTCACCCAATATGAATATGCGCGACCCGGTGATGTACCGTATTCGCCATGCAACACATCATCGTACTGGCGACAAATGGTGTATTTACCCGCTCTACACATGGGCTCACCCCGTTGAAGATGCGCTAGAAGGCATTACGCACAGCATTTGTACGCTTGAATTCGAAGACCAACGGCCGTTTTACGACTGGACACTGCAAAAACTGGCTTCGCTTGGCTTATTGGCTGAGCCTTTGCCAAAACAATACGAGTTTGCCCGGCTCAACATGAGCTACGTTATCACCAGTAAGCGCAAACTGCTTCAACTCGTGGTTGAAAACCACGTCAACGGGTGGGACGACCCGCGTATGCCTACTATTGCAGGGCTGCGTCGCCGTGGTTACACACCAGGTGCTGTTAAGTTGTTTTGTGAACGAACAGGTGTTTCAAAATCAAATTCTCGCATTGATTACAGCTTGCTTGATCAAGCTTTGCGTGAAGAACAAGACCCTATTGCTATTCGCTCTGTTGCCATTTTGCAACCATTAAAATTAATTATTACAAACTTATCGGCCGATGAATCAGTCATATGCCGCGCCCCCGCAAACCCGCACAACAGTGCAGCAGGTCTGCGAAGCTTTCCCTTCACTAGAGATTTGTTGATTGAACAAGACGATTTTGCGGAAGTACCCCCCCCAAAATATTTTAGGTTGTCACCCGGTAGCTTGGTACGGCTAAAGTACGCCTACGTTGTGAAATGTACAGGCTGTGTTAAAGACAGCCAAGGGCGGGTGATTGAAGTACATGCTGAATATTTACCTGACACCCGAAGTGGCACAGATGGCTCAAATGCCGTAAAAGTTAAAGGCAACATCACTTGGGTGAGCGCGCAACACGCGGTGCCCGCTCAGTTTAATCTTTACGATCGCTTGTTTACCGAACCTTTTCCTGAGCAGGCCGATGGTCAATTTGTTGCATCATTAAACCCCCACTCAATTGAAAGGGTTCAAGGTTGGCTTGAGCCAGGTACGCCACTTGACCGAGGTCTGTTGCAATTTGAGCGCTTGGGGTACTTTGTGGCTGACCGAGTTGATTCAACTACCGAAAAACCTGTTTTAAATCGCGTCACAACGCTTAAAGATACATGGGCTTCCAGTGCTTCCTAACTTAGCCTTATCACTTAACGCCATCTCGCAACGCTGTCACTTAATAAAACTATGACTCAATCAAACCATGCTCTAACCTTCAAAAGTGCCACGCTTTATGCTGTGCGGGTGGTGCTTCATGAACACAACACCCCGAACCTGATCGCTAGCTTGGGGCAGCGCATGCAAGATGCGGGGGGGTTCTTTGCACAAGAGCCCGTTGTCATAGACGCCTCTGGGCTTAACGAAACACCTAACTGGCCTTTATTGTTGGCCGCTTTTGCGCAACACGCATTACCTGTTTTAGGGGTTTTTGCACACGGTGAGGTACTCATAAGCGCCGTGGCTTCAGGGTTAGTGTCAATCGATATAACGGCAAGTAAATCGGCTGACTCTGGTCGTTTACAAAACACAGACGCCATAGCGGTCGAATTGGCAACACCTGCCAGACTGGCTGAGCCTAAGCCACAAGTTGCGCTTGAGCTGGGTACGGCAGATACGCCTATAGTGCTTGAAACACCAAAAGAACCCACAACCTTCTTGCCAGCCCCTCAAACCATGGTGGTTCATGGTCCCTTACGATCGGGTCAGCGCATTTATGCCCGGCAGTGCGACTTAATCGTGATGGGTGTTGTCAGCCAAGGGGCCGAGGTCATTGCCGACGGCAACATTCATATTTATGGGCCTTTGCGCGGCAAGGCTATGGCTGGTGCACTTGGGCTAGCCGATGCGCGTATTTTTACCACCAGCTTAGATGCCGAGTTGGTTGCCGTTGCAGGGGTTTACCGTGTTATTGAGGGCGTTTTACCGGCTACTATTCATCGTAAACCAAGCATGATTTACCTTAAAGATGAGGTCTTAGTGATTGAGCCATTAGGCGACTAGCCACAGTCAGTTAAACGTATACTGTCAACAATGCAGCATTTGATTAACAATTATTTAAGTTTTTAATACAAGGGTGCCTACGTTATGACACGTATTGTGGTGGTTACTTCAGGCAAAGGCGGTGTGGGTAAAACCACAAGCAGCGCCAGTTTTTCTTCTGGTTTGGCCCTGCGCGGTCATAAAACCGTTGTCATCGACTTTGATGTCGGCTTGCGTAACCTTGATTTAATTATGGGTTGCGAACGCCGCGTGGTGTATGACTTTGTGAATGTTATACAAGGTGAAGCCACATTAAATCAAGCGTTAATTAAAGACAAAAATTCTGAAAACTTATTTGTCTTACCCGCCTCACAAACGCGCGATAAAGATGCTTTATCTCAAGATGGCGTTGAAAAAGTTATCAACGATTTAAAAGAAATGGGGTTTGAATATATTATCTGTGACTCGCCCGCTGGCATTGAAACTGGCGCCCTATTAGCTGCCTATTTTGCTGATGATGCATTGGTGGTTACCAACCCTGAAGTCTCATCTGTGCGCGACTCTGATCGCATCTTGGGTATTTTGGCCTCAAAATCACGCCGTGCTGTAATGGGCGAGGAACCCATCAAAGAGTTTCTACTGCTCACGCGCTACAACCCTAAGCGAGTAGAAGATGGCGAAATGTTGTCATTGCAAGATATCGAAGATATTTTACGCATCAAACTTATTGGTGTGATTCCTGAATCTGAATCTGTGCTGCAGGCTTCGAACCAAGGTTTGCCTGCTATTCACATCAAGCAAAGCGATGTGTCAGAGGCCTATCTAGATGTTGTAGCGCGCTACTTAGGTGAAGACAAACCTTTGCGATTCACTGAATATCAAAAGCCAAGTTTGCTTAAGCGTTGGCTTGGGGGTAAATAATGTCATTCTTATCATTTTTCCTAGGCGAAAAAAAGAATACGGCTAGCGTTGCAAAAGAACGTTTACGTATTATTTTGGCGCATGAGCGTGTCAACGGCGATAACGGCACACCCAATTATTTACCTCAGTTGCAAAAAGAACTGATGGAAGTGATTTCAAAATACGTCAAAATCAACCCTGAAGACATTAAAGTTAACCTAGAAAGACAGGGTCAGATTGAAGTGCTTGAAGTCAAAATTGAATTGCAGCAACAAACTTAAATAGATCTCGGTCATTGGTGCAAACGCTGTGCCAATGACTGACTACACCAACTGCCTAGACTTCACCACTGAAATCACAGATCTAAACCGAGAATCTTGGCTGTCTTGTACCCATTCAAACATGGGCATTTCTGCTGTAATTAAATGCGCGCCCGCCGCGTGCATGCGTGCTAAACCCGCTAACCGATCTGCTGGTGTGCGTGAACTGCAACCGTCTTCTACGACCCACACATCAACCCCTTGCTCGCGCATACCGAGTACAGTTTGCATAACGCAAACATGGGTTTCAGAACCCATCACTAGCACTTGAGGGCGATCTTTTGGCAGCCACCCCTTAAAGCTTGATTCACAGGTGGCGTCAAAATGGGTTTTATAAAACCGGTTATGAAGCTGCTCACCAATCGGTGAAACGGTTGTGCCAATTTTTTCAACGACATGCTCAGTTGCCCAAACGGGTATACCTATAATGCGGGCACACTGCGCCAAGCGATCAACCGTTGCAATTTGAACAGATGCCCCATGCATTGCGGGCATCAGTTTTTCTTGCATATCAATAATCAAGACTAAAGATGTATTGGGGTTTAATCGCATACTAGCCTTTTAAATAATACATATCTCTGACATAAATCTGATCACTAAACGGTAACGAAAGAAAGCGCTTCATATACATGTTTATGCCGCGCATGTTAAAGCCATATCACCAGACCAGAACCGAACCAAGGGTTAAACACGTTTTTTACATCAAGGGCTTATAGCGCAACCGTTTAGGGGCAGCGCCGTTTTCACCCAAACGCTTGCGCTTGTCGGCCTCGTATTCTTGATAGTTTCCATCAAAAAACACAACTTGTGAATTACCTTCAAACGCCAAAATATGGGTGGCAATGCGGTCAAGAAACCAACGGTCATGACTAATAACCATGATTGAGCCGGCAAACTCAAGCAAGGCGTCTTCGAGTGCACGCAACGTTTCAACGTCAAGGTCGTTTGATGGTTCGTCAAGCATTAAGACGTTACCGCCTTTAAGCAAGGTCTTAGCCATGTGCAATCGACCCCGCTCACCGCCAGACAACTGGCCGACACGCTTGGTTTGATCGCTACCCTTAAAGTTAAAGCGACCTAGGTATGCGCGGGTTGCCATTTCAAAGCGGCCAATCGTGAGCAAATCTGCACCGTCAGAAATAGCGTCAAACACGGTTTTATCGTCTGGCAATTCGTCGCGCGCTTGGTCAACGATGGCAAGCTTTACGGTTTGCCCCACCACCACTTCGCCTGAATCGGGTTTTTCAAGGCCAGCGATCATACGAAATAGCGTTGACTTACCCGCCCCGTTCGGACCAATAATTCCCACAATGGCGCCAGGTGGCACTTTAAAACTTAAATTGTCGATCAATAATCGATCGCCAAACGCTTTGCTAACACCCTTAAACTCAATCGCTTCATTACCTAAACGCTCGGCGACGGGAATAAAAATTTCAGAGGTTTCATTACGCTTTTGGTATTCATGAGATGACAATTCTTCGAATCGTGCCATACGCGCTTTTGCCTTTGCTTGACGACCTTTAGGGTTCTGGCGCACCCACTCAAGTTCTTTAGCAATGGTTTTTTGACGCGCTGATTCTGAAGATTCTTCTTGCTTTAAGCGAGTACCTTTTTGCTCAAGCCAAGAACTGTAATTACCCTTCCAGGGAATACCGTGACCCCGGTCTAGTTCGAGAATCCATTCGGCGGCATTGTCTAAAAAATAGCGATCGTGGGTCACAGCCACGACAGTACCTGGGAATTTTTGCAAATACATTTCTAGCCAATCAACGCTTTCAGCATCAAGATGGTTAGTGGGCTCGTCAAGCAACAACATATCGGGCTTTGACAACAACAAACGACATAACGCAACACGGCGCTTTTCGCCCCCTGATAAGGGGCCTATTTTGGCGTCCCATGGGGCGAGACGCAGCGCGTCGGCAGCGATTTCCATCTGTGTATTGATGTCATCAGAACCGCTTGACGCAGCCGCTGAAATGATAGCCTCAAGATTGGCTTGCTCGGCCGCTAATGCATCAAAATCAGCGTCGGGCTCAGCATAGGCGGCGTACACCTCGTCAAGGCGCTTACGGGCAGCTGTGACGGGGCCAAGACCTTCTTCAACTGACTCACGCACTGTGTGTTCGGGGTTCAAAATAGGTTCTTGCGACAAGTAACCAATATTTAAACCCGCCATGGGTATGGCTTCACCGTCAATCTCTTTATCGATGCCTGCCATGATTTTAAGCAGCGTTGACTTACCTGAACCGTTGACACCCAAGACGCCAATTTTGGCCCCCGGGAAAAACGACAAAGAAATATCGCGCAAAATCTGTTTTTTGGGGGGTACCGTTTTACCCACCTTGTTCATTGTATAAACGTACTGAGCCATGTTTGAGCGTACCTAAAGCAAAGTGATTGAAATGAAAAATGATTCGTTATTGTAGGCTGTCTCTGAAGCTATGTTAACGTCAAGGCATTTATTGTTGAATTTTTTAAAATAACTGAATATGACAACGCACAATCACACCACTGAGACTGAACCCACACCCTTGATGTTTTCAGCACAAGACCTGATTTTATTGGGTAAAACGGCTGATTCACTGAGTGCTTATTTGGGCGCCGCGGTACTGGCTGAGGTGGGTGAAAGCGAGGGTGCTGAATGGGTTATTTTTGGGCAAGCGCTAGCAGTCGACGAAACCCCTGAAGAGGGTGTTTTGCTGGTGCAACTAGGGGGTAAAGAGGCCCGACTTTTGGGGGGAACGGGTGGCATTGAAGCCAACGACCAACCGTACGATTGCAGTTATTTGTGGTCTATTCAAATCACTGAATATGATGATGAGCGCTACGTAAAGCTTGATTCAATCGGTGAAGTGATTGACACCTCTCCGACGCTTGACGCCTTGCTGCCGTTTTCAATTGTTGAACCTGAGTTCGTTGAAGATGACATTGAAGGTGAAGAAAGTGAAAGTGATTCAGATGTAGATGAAGATGAAGCGGTAGATGATGAATTCAACACGCGTTTCGGCACGAGTGATTATGGCAACAAGCCCCCCACTAGACACTAAATAAGATCTCGCTATTCTGCGTTAAATGAAAATGGGCTGTTTCTTATTTTTTTCTTATTTTTTTTCTTTAGATACGCCCGTTTGCGGCAAAGTCAAGAATGAAATGCGCGGAATGCCCGCATTTTTTGCAATGGCCATCACTTGAGCAACACGACCATATTTTACTGCTTCATCTGACTCAACATAAAGCTGAAAGTTAGGGTCGATTGCTTTAGCGCGCAAAAAAGCACCTAACTCGGCATCGTTTACCGTTTTATTGTCAAACACCAGCGTGCCATCAGCTTGAATAATTAAACGCGTATTTTCAATAGCTAATGAGACTGAACTTGAGCTTTTAATACGCTCAGTCTCGGGCAAAGTGATTTTTAAACTTTGTGGAACCAATAGCGGCGCGGTCACAATAAAAACGACCAACAGCACCAACATCACATCAACAAGCGGTGTCACGTTAATTTCTGACATTAACCCTTCGGTGTCGTTTGATGACCTCATGACTTACCCCACAGGGCTTCATTTTTCATCGCGAGACGCAAGAAATCTTCGTTAAAGGCCTCAAGCTCTGTCACCCGAACACGCATTTGTCGCACATAATAGTTGTAGATCATTACCGCTGGAATAGCCGTCACGATACCCACTGCGGTGGCGATCAGCGCTTCGCCAATTGGGCCTGCTACCACATCAATACTGGCTTGACCCGCTGCACTGATGCCAATCAGTGCGCTCATAATGCCCCAAACCGTACCAAACAAACCCACAAAAGGCGCAGTTGAACCAATACTGGCTAAGACCGACAGGCCGCGCTCACGGGTGCGTGCAATTTGAGCAACCCGCTGCATTAATGCCCGATCAAGCAGTTCACGTAATGAATCAAGCGCATGGCGATTATGATCAAAACCACTTAGTTCAGCGCAGGTTGCCACGCCAGTGCGCGCCAATTCAGCTAAATCGCTGTCAGGTAAACTCGCCGTGCGGGTAGCGTTGACAACGCCATCCCATGTTCTGCTCTGTTTAAACGCAGCTTCAAAACGAGTAGATGCTGCACGCTCTTTTTTAATCGACAAATATTTGACGACCCCTACCGACCAAGTAATAATAGAAAGCACAAGTAGGGCTAACAGTGTGATGTCAACAATATAAGAATTCAAGTGAGTGCTCCTAGCGCTGTTCAATACGAAAGGTGATCGGAATTTGTACCCATTGGGTCGTGGTTCGACCGTTCTGAGTACCAGGTGTAAAACGCCATTTTTTAATGGTTGCAACGGCTGCAGCATCAAGAATGCGATGACCACTACTTTGGGCCACTTCAACTTGCCCACTTTCACCATTGGGTAAAACTTCTGTATAAACCACAACCGTACCCTCAATGCGCTGTCGCAACGCTTCAGGGGGGTAAACCGGTGCAGGGTTTTTTAAATTAGAATCGCTGTAAGTCGGTTGCTTCAAGCCGGCTAAACCACCACCTATGAATTCGTTCAAATCACTGGGTTTTGAATTGGGGTTTGCTTTGGGTGTAACGGTTTGCTTAGGCTCAGCTTTTTTGGGCTCTGGCTTGGGCTCTGGCTTGGGCTCTGGCTTGGGCTCTGGCTTGGGTTCTGGCTTAGGCTCGGGCTCGGGCTTGGGCTCTGGCTTGGGCTCTGGCTTGGGCTCTGGCTTGGGTTCTGGCTTGGGTTCTGGCTTGGGCTCTGGCTTGGGCTCTGGCTTGGGCTCGGGCTTGGGCTCTGGCTTGGGCTCTGGCTCGGGCTCTGGCTTGGGCTCGGGCTTGGGTGCAGGTACGACTGCATCACCCAATTCAACCGAAATTTGTGTCAATGGTTCACGTTTTAGTTGCTCTGAACGCCAAATATACAAAACAAAAACCAAAGCATGCAGCGTGATTACCGTCAAAACGGTTAACCACAACGTTCGCGACGATATCAGCGGTTTAGGTTTAAAAGAAAATGACACACAAACAACTTAAGTTTTATGAAGGCGTCATTGTAGCGTTAGTTCGCTTGCATCGGCCAACCTTGCGCAACACCATGACAAGCCACTTCAATACCTTTGAACACAACCCGCTCAGGGGCTTCTTGGCGGCATTGTTCACGCACGAAAGGGCAGCGTGGGTGAAAGGTACAGCCTGATGGCGGGTTAAGCGGGTTAGGTACCTCACCCGCAACCGGAGTTCGGGCCCGACCAGAGCCAGAAATGTCAGGAATAGCTGAAAGCAACATACGTGTATAGGGGTGTTGCGGATCAGCAAACAAGGTGTCGCGGTCTGCGATTTCAACAATACGCCCTAAATACATCACCCCAACTCGATCAGCAACGTGATGCACCACGGCTAAATTGTGTGAAATAAACAAATAAGTCAGACCTAACTCACGTTGCAGATCTTTCATGATGTTGAGCACTTGCGCTTGCACCGACACATCAAGCGCAGAAGTGGGTTCGTCACACACTAAAAAGTCAGGGTTAACCGCTAGCGCACGGGCAATTGAAATGCGTTGTCGTTGCCCCCCTGAAAACTGATGCGGGTAACGCGATTTGTCTGCAGGATCAAGGCCAACTTGCCGCAACAACACGTCTACGCGAGCCAATTGTTCATCACGTGTCATGTTTGTGTGGGCGGCTAAGGGTTCAGCAATAATGCGGCCCACACGCCAACGTGGGTTCAAGCTTGCGAAGGGGTCTTGAAAAATCATTTGCAAGCGTTTGCGCAACGCCTTGCCTTTTGACCCGTGAATCGTACGAATTGATTGACCTTCAATCAAAATTTCGCCGCGGGTTAAGTCATGAAGACCAACCAGTAGGCGCGCAATCGTTGATTTGCCGCAGCCTGATTCACCCACTAGCGCCAGCGTTTCACCGCGGTTAATGGTGAACGAAACCCCATCAACTGCCTTGAGCATGGTGCGTGGTTTACGACTGATCATGCGTTCTAGCCATGGCGCCGACACATCAAACCAGCGCGTTGCGTCTATTACGCTAATTAACGGTTTTACGTCGCTCATGGTTGCCCTTCTTTAGATTCGCGATGCAACCAACAGGCCGCTTGCGACGCACCAGCCACCATTAATTCAGGGCGATCTGTTCGACAGATTGGCATGACTCTTTCGCACCGAGGGTTGAACGCACAGCCGTCTGGTATGGCATTTAAGCGCGGCATACTACCATCGATCTGCATCAATCGCGTTTGGTGCGCCGACATGGACGGTATAGAACCCATCAAACCAATCGTGTAGGGGTGCTGGGGTTTATGAATCACATCTTTTACCGCCCCCACTTCAATTACTCGACCGGCATACATCACCACAACGCGATCAGCGGTTTCAGCAATCACGCCCATATCGTGCGTTATCAGCATTACGGCGGTACCTTGCTCACGACACAAGCGCTTAAGTAATTCAATTATTTGTGCCTGAATCGACACATCAAGCGCGGTGGTGGGCTCGTCAGCTACGATTAGTTTTGGCTCAGCCGCTAAGGCTAAAGCGATGACGACACGCTGGCGCATTCCCCCTGAAAACTGATGGGGGTAATGATCAATACGCTCACGCGCAGCGGGAATACCCGTTGACTCGAGCAACTCAATTGCACGCGATAATGCTTGCTTAGGCGTAAGTGGCAAGTGTGCCAAAATCGTTTCAGTGATTTGTTGGCCAACGGTATAAAGTGGGTTTAAAGACGTTAATGGGTCTTGAAACACTGCACCAATTTCTCGACCACGAATTAAACGCATTTGATCGTCATTCAGTTGGTCGATGCGACGGCCTGCTAACAAAATTTGCCCACCCGACACCCGACCGGGTGGTTCAAGTAACCCGATAATAGCGGCACCGGTAAGCGACTTACCTGCCCCCGACTCACCCACGACGCCAACCACCTCGCCTTGCGCAATTGAGAACGAAACGTGATCAAGCGCTTTAAGCGTACCGTGTCGAGTCGGAAATTCAACACTCAAGTTTTTTAGTTCAAGAATAGGTACCATATTATTAGCTTAGCCTTGGGTTCAAAGCATCACGCAACCAGTCGCCCAGCAAGTTGACTGACAACACCAGTAAGACAAGCGCCAAACCTGGAAAGATAGTGATCCACCATTCCCCTGAAAACAAGAAGTCATTACCAATGCGTATCAAGGTACCCAATGAGGGCTCGGTAGGCGGCACACCAACCCCCAAGAACGACAAGGTTGCTTCAGTAATAATGGCGGTTGCCAAATGAACGGTAGCCAACACCAGCACCGGGCCCATGACGTTTGGCAAGACATGTCGAAACATAATGACCGGTGAGCTGATACCGATCACGCGGGCGGCTTGAACATATTCACGATTTTTTTCAACCATGGTTGAACCCCGAACAGTGCGGGCATATTGGGGCCAACCCGCTAGGGCAATGGCACCAATTAAAACCGGTATGGCAATGAGCTCATGCATTTCTCTGGGCACCACAGCCCGAGCCACACCATCAATTAATAGCGCAATCAAGATAGCGGGAAATGACAACTGCACATCTGCAACGCGCATAATAAAGGCATCGGTTCTACCACCGGCGTAGCCCGCCAACAAACCCAACACCACGCCAACCAGCATTGATAACGCGACAGACGCAATACCAATCAATAATGAAACCCGCATGCCATACATCATGGCTGACAATAAATCGCGGCCTTGACTGTCAGTACCTAAAGGGTAAAGCGCTTGGCCATCAACATTCCAGGCGGGGGGCTTGAGCGCGTCTAATAAGTTAAGCGTGGCTAAATCAAAGGGGTTGTGGGGTGCGATCAGTGGCGCACCAAATGAGGCAACCATCATCATCACAAAAATAACCGTTGATAAGATTGCAATATACGAATGGCGCCAAGACCACGCCAAATCGCTTTGCCAAAGACGTTTGAATGCATCACCCATTAGTGGCCCCCTCGACCGACACTGCTGCGCAAGCGGGGGTCTACTGCAAAATAAAGCAAATCAACAATCAGATTGATCACCACAAAAATCAGTGCAATAAAACATAAATATGCAGCCATAACCGGTATATCAACAAATTGAACGGCTTGAATGAACAGTAACCCCATACCTGGCCACTGAAACACCGTTTCAGTGACAATTGCAAAAGCAATGATGCCACCAAGCTGTAAGCCTGTAATGGTGATGACGGGTACAAGCGTATTTTTAAGTGCGTGGCCAAAGTGAATGGCTCGATTAGTCAAGCCACGTGCACGCGCAAATTTTATGTAATCGGCGCGCAGCACTTCAAGCATTTCCGAACGTACTAAACGCAATACCAGCGTTAACTGAAACAATGACAGCGTTATAGCGGGCAGTATTAAATGCTTCCAGCCGTCAACCGTTAATAGGCCCGTTGACCACCAACCAATTTTGATGACATCACCACGGCCATAACTGGGTAACCAACCAAGCTGAACTGAAAATACCAGTATTAACAAAATACCGATTAAAAAGGTGGGTAGAGATACCCCCAACAACGAAAAGGCCAAAATCGCATTAGCCATTGAGCCATTTCGACGCAGTGCTGTGTAAACTCCTAACGGTAAACCCACAACAAGCGCAATCACAGCCGCTGCAATCGACAACTCAAACGTTGCGGGCATGCGCTCAAGTAATAATGTTGAAACGTTTTGACCTTGACGTAAAGAAATACCAAAATCGCCTTGTACGGCGTTCAAAATAAATTGGTAAAACTGCAAAACAACAGGCTTATCAAGACCCAATTCTGCTGTCAAGCGAATGCGATCAGCATCAGTGGCGTCTTGACCCAACATAATTGATACGGGGTCACCCACGAACTGAAAAAGATAAAAAGCAATCATGGCCACAACCAGCATGACCACTACGGCTTGAATGAGCCGTCTAACAATGAAAGCAAACATTTATTTTGCCCCTCACGCTCAATAATTAAATAGCACGAGGGGCATTTCCTGTTAGTGAAGCGTTAAAAAACGGTTGTAGATGATTAATTGATTTTGACCCACTCAACAACGATTCGGTTATCAGCGCGATGCAAGACATCAATATTCTTTTTCATAGCCCAAGGAATCACTTGGTCATGTAGAGGTATGTGGCCCACTTCTTGTGCATGAATCATCAGGGCTTCTTCGATCATGGCGTTACGCTTGGCTTGGTCTGTTTCGACTTTAATTTGATCTACCAAAGCATCTACTTTAGGGTTTGAATAGCTACCATAATTAAATGAACCATCTGCACCCTCACCCTTTGAACGAATTAACGCTTGTAAGGTATAAAGCGCATCAAAGGTGGGAACGCCCCAACCAAACATATAAACGCTGGTGTCACGCTTAGCCATTTTTGGAAAGTACGTTGCGCGTGGCATGGTCGACAAACTAGCCGTTACGCCTACTTTAGCCCACATCGCTACGATTGCTTGGCAAATGGCCTCATCATTGATGTAACGATTGTTTGGGCAATCAAGGGTGAAGTCGAGACTATTTTCATAGCCCGCTTCTTTTAACAACGCACGGGCTTTTGCAGGGTCATACGGTAAACGTTTACCCATTGCTTCGGTATAGCCATTTACTTGGGGCGAAATCATAGCGCCTGTTGGCACAGACTCACCACGCATAATCGCTTTTTGAATGGCATTGATGTCAATCGCTTGATACAACGCTTCTCGCACACGCAAATCTTTTAAAGGATTTTTGCCTTTGATTGAACTGTATTTCAATTCTGGGCTGGCTTGGTCCATTCCTAAATAAATGGTGCGATATTCGTTACCTGATACAACTTTAGCTTCTTTGCTTAAGCGCCCTACGTCTTGTGCAGCTGGGTCGAGTACAAAATCAATTTCACCTGACAACAAAGCAGCCGTACGGGTTGCATTTTGTTTAATAGGCGTATAAATAATTTCAGTTACGTTGCCCTTTTTATTGGCTTTATTCCACCAATTTGGGTTTTCAACATAAACCGTTTTAGCATCAACTTCACGCGACTTCAACATATAAGGGCCTGTGCCGTTAGTATTGCGGGCAGCAAAGGTTTCTTGTTTATCGGTAAAGTTTTGCGGCAACATCACGTCATTTTTTTCTGACCAAGCTTTACTCATCATGCCTAAAACAGGTAGCTGGCGTAATAAAACTGGGTTGGGGCCATCAGTAATCACATCAACTGTTAATGGGTCAATCACTTTGACTTCTTTCACGCCACTGACATAAGACTTGAATTGTGATGTGGGCGCTGCTGCGCGCTGAAATGTAAACACCACATCTTCAGCCGTAAACGGTGTGCCATCTTGAAACTTAACGTTAGGTCGTAATTTAAAACGCATGGTTGTGGGGTTAATTTGTTCCCACGACGTTGCCAGTGCTGGTTCAAACTTAAAGTTTTCGTCATAGCGAACTAAGGGTTCATAAACATATAAGTTTGCTTGAATATTCAAACCTTCATTTTGAGATTGCGGGTCAAGCGTCAAAATATCGCCCTGACTGGCCCACTTTAATGTTTTGGCAAAACCAGCTGTGGGCAGGGCGAACGCCACAGATAAGGCTGTTGCAAGAATTAATCGACGCATATGATGACTCCGGTTCAATAAGGTTTATATGATCTAATTTATTTGGCACGCTATGCCAAACGTTTATGCCCTTAGTGTAGTTAATATAAATTCTTAAATAGAATTTAATTATCGACTCAACTTTCAGTTTGCCTGAGCCTGCCTATAACGTCAACGAATTAAAAAGTACAAAAAAATAGCTGCAGGTTATAACCTGCAGCTATTTTTATTACAGTTTTTTTTAAACGATAACATTATGTCGTGAACATAATGATGAGCTCGTTATGAAATGTGTTTAGCTTTTTTTAACTTTCTCTAACATCTTAAACACACCTTTTGGTGCATTGACAAACAGGCGTTTGAAAGCCTTACCCAAACAACGACGCTCGAGCGTGTTGCGACGTTTACGCTTAATTTCAGCCATGTTAGATCTCCGTATTTAGTCAACTATATTAACGCATTCAGTTTAAATTTTCTTTAAGTTTAATTTAGCATTTTAATTGATACTCATACAAAACATAGCGACAAAAAAACAACTGAAGCGCATTTAAATCTAAGGGTTTTGATTCATACATTGAAAATCTAACAAATTGCCCTGAGTTGAGCCTACTACAACAACAAATTAGGCCCGATAAAACGCTACGATAAGCATATGAAACCAACCATTCGCATTACCGGCGCAAAACAAAATAATCTCAAAAACCTTGATGTCACCATTCAAACCGGTGAGTTGACAGTTATTACGGGTGTCAGCGGCTCGGGCAAAAGCTCGCTCGCCTTTGACACCCTTTATGCTGAGGGGCAAAGACGTTACGTTGAAACGTTCTCAGCCTATGCCCGGCAGTTTCTTGACCGCATGGACAAGCCCCAAGTCGACAAAATAGAAGGTATTTTGCCCTCTATTGCAATTGACCAAACCAACCCTGTACGCAGCTCTCGCAGCACGGTTGGCACCATGACCGAAGTTAACGACCATTTAAAGCTCTTATTTGCGCGTGGTGCCACCTTGTATTGCCGTGGCTGCGGCAAGCCCGTTCATCGTGACTCAGCCCAAAGTATTGCCACCGAACTGCCCAAGCGATGTGCCGAGCTAGGCGACCCCAGGTTGGTCTTAACGTTCGATGTGACTGTACCCAAAAGCTTTAGCGACGCTGAAGTACAAGGGTTTTTAGAAGGCCAAGGTTATACGCGAACCCATGGTGAACCGACTGCATCTAAAAAAACACCTGACATTCGGCATATTAGCGTGGTGCAAGATCGCTTTCGTTTATCAACCACTGAACCTGAACGCGTAACAGAAGCACTTGATGCTGCATTGCGTATGGGCAACGGTAAAATGGCTGTGCATGCATTAGACGATGCCGGGCAAGATCAAGTTGTTTGGAAATTTAGCGACCACCTGCACTGTGCCGCGTGTGACATCAGTTATCAATCGGTTTTACCGAGCACCTTTTCATTTAATTCGCCGTTGGGTGCATGCGAGGCATGCCGTGGTTTTGGTCGCGTCATTGGTATTGATTTCGGTTTAGTGGTACCTGATGAAAACAAAACCATCGCTGAGGGCGCTGTAAGGCCTTGGCAAACACCGAGTTACAAAGAGAGCCAAGTCGAGTTAGAAAAGTACGCCAAGCTAGCACACGTATCGGTCAATACCCGTTGGCGCGACTTACCCCCTGAACATCAAGATTGGGTAATCAGCGGTGACCCGCTCTGGTCGGGTGGACGTCACGCTTGGAATACGCAGTGGTATGGTGTGCAGCGTTTTTTTGATTGGCTTGAAACGAAGTCATACAAAATGCATGTGCGGGTACTGCTGTCTAAATACCGCAGTTACACCCCCTGCCCCACTTGTCATGGCACCCGTTTAAAACCAGAAGCACTACTGTGGCGCATTGATGACAAAACCATTCACACGTTGATGTTGATGCCAATTGATCAACTTCGCACTTGGTTTGACACCCTAAGTTTTGAAGATCGGGTAATGGACGCAGCCATGAAGCTCGTTTTAAACGAGATTAAGGCACGCCTTAAGTTCTTATGTGATGTGGGTTTAGGCTATTTATCGCTTGATCGACAAAGCCGCACCTTGTCAGGCGGTGAGGTGCAACGCATTAATCTCACCACTGCGTTAGGCACGTCGTTAGTCAACACCTTATTTGTTTTAGACGAACCCTCAATTGGCCTACACCCTCGCGACATTCATCGCGTGGTGCAAGTGATGCATCGCTTGCGTCAAGCCGGCAACACTTTGGTGGTGGTTGAACATGACCCGCAAGTGATGGTGGCTGCCGATCGAATCATTGACATGGGCCCAGGGCCCGGTGAACGCGGTGGGCAAATCGTGTTTGACGGCACGCCACAAGCGTTAATCAGTGCCGACACGTTGACAGGTCGTTATATGGGGCACGTGCTACGGGTTGAAGCGCCCCGCCCCTTGGCGGTGATGCCCAACACCCCACGATTGATCTTAGAGAACGTCAACGCTAATAACCTTAAAGGCATAGACGTCAGTATTCCACTCGGTCGTTTAGTGTGTGTTACCGGTGTTTCAGGCTCAGGTAAGTCGACATTAATTCAAGATGTTTTGTACCCAGCTCTACTCAAGCATCAGGGCAAACCCACTGAGTCGCCTGGCGATTTAGGTCGTTTGTTGGGTGCCGAACAAATCGCTGAAGTGGTGATGGTTGATCAAAGCGCAATTGGTAAAACCGCGCGATCAAACCCAGCCAGCTATGTGGGTGCATTTGAAGCCATACGAAAACTGTTTGCTCAAGCGCCGCAGTCACGCGAACGCAGTTACACCGCTGGCACGTTTAGTTTTAATAGTGGTGATGGGCGTTGCCCCACCTGTGGTGGCACGGGTTTTGAGCACGTCGAAATGCAGTTTTTATCTGATGTGTACCTACGTTGCCCCGATTGTGACGGCAAACGTTTTAGGCCTGAAGTGTGCGAAGTGAAGGTAGAGCATTTAGGGCAAAGCGCATCAATAGATGGTGTACTAAACATGACCGTGTCTGAAGCGTTGCATTTCTTTAAAGGTTTGCGTGACGTACAAACTGCGCTGGCACCCTTGGCTGATGTGGGGCTTGAATACGTCAAACTCGGTCAACCGGTACCCACTTTGTCTGGCGGTGAAGCGCAACGACTTAAACTGGCTGGCCACCTAGCCGATGCAGCCCGCCAAGGCATTAGCGCCGGTCAATTGGCACGCAAAGGCAGCTTATTTTTATTTGATGAACCCACCACTGGTTTGCATTTTGATGATGTGGCCAGATTGATGCGCGCGTTTCGTAAGCTTTTGGGGGCCGGTCATTCACTCATTATTATTGAACACAATTTAGACGTCATACGTGCTGCCGACTGGGTCATTGACCTAGGGCCTGAGGGCGGTCGAAACGGTGGCGAGTTGGTGGCTGAAGGCTCACCTGAAACCATCATGCAAACGGCGGGTTCATTCACCGGACAAGCGCTACTTGAATATAGCCATATGCTGTCGGCTAATGATGCAACTTTAAATTCGCTGAGCACTGATTCAGGTCAAGCTAAATCTGCATTGGCTAACTTGGCGCTGCAAGCGCTTCAAGAAACCCGTGCTGCGTATGCAATTGAACCCCGTAAACCCGTGCAAAGTATTGATATTTTGCACGCACGTGAACACAATTTAAAAAATATCACAGTCAGTATTCCGCACGGTAAATTTACTGTTATTACCGGTATTTCAGGTTCAGGAAAATCAACTTTAGCGTTTGATATTTTGTTTAACGAAGGTCAACGTCGTTATCTTGAATCGCTTAACGCCTATGCCCGATCAATTGTGCAACCTGCTGGCAGGCCCGATGTAGATGCTATTTTTGGCATACCGCCAACCGTGGCGATTGAACAGCGAACCAGCCGTGGGGGTCGTAAATCGACCGTTGCCACCATGACTGAAGTGCATCATTTTTTGCGTTTACTTTATATGAAACTGGGGGTGCAACACTGCCCTGATTGTGGGGTGAGTGTTGAACCCCAAAGCGCTGATCAAATTGTGGCGCGTTTAATTAAAGACCATGCTGGCCAGCATATTGGTGTTATGGCAACGTTGGTCAATGCACGTAAAGGTTATTACACTGATCTCGCCAAATGGGCGAGCGGCAAAGGCTACACCCATTTGAGAGTTGATGGTGTGTTTACCCCAACACAATCATGGCCACGCCTTGATCGGTTTAAAGAACACACAATTGAGTTACCTGTTCGTGATCTAGTCATTGATGTGCGCGATGAAGCCAACCTGCGCGCAGCTGTTGGTGAGGCATTAGAACTTGGGCAAGGCACCTTCAGCGTGGTGTGGCCGATTGAAACCATTAAGAGCGACCTGAATGCACCGCTTACGCAACAACATTTTTCAACCAAACGGGCTTGCCCAAGTTGTGGCACCAGCTTCCCCGAACCTGACCCCCGACAGTTCTCTTACAACTCTAAGCACGGTTGGTGCAAGGGGTGTTTTGGAACGGGGCTTAAGTTAAGTGGTTTTGATGACATTCAAACGGGTGAAGAAAATACGTGGAACGCTTCGCTTGAAGGTGAACCACAACCTTGCGATGCCTGTCATGGTGACAGGCTAAACCCCGTATCACGTGCCGTGAAATGGCGTGACCATTCTATTACTGAGTTATCACGTTTAGCGGTTTCAGATGCACAAACCTTTTTTACAGGCTTAGTATTGCGCAACCGTGAAGCCGAAATTGGTCGTGATATTTTGGCAGAAATCAAATCACGCCTAAATTTTATGATTGAGGTTGGTTTAAGCTATCTGTCGCTTGACCGCGCAGCGCCCACTCTTTCAGGCGGCGAAGCACAGCGTATTCGTTTGGCTGCGCAATTGGGTTCAAATCTACAAGGGGTTTGTTATGTGCTTGATGAGCCCACGATTGGTTTACACCCGCGCGACAATCATATTTTGTTAAACGCCTTGTCAAAGCTTGAAGGCAATGGCAACACGCTAGTGGTGGTTGAACACGACGAAGACACCATTCGCCGCGCGCAACACATTATTGATATGGGCCCCGGGGCAGGGGTAAGAGGTGGGGAAGTGGTTGCAGAAGGCACGCTTGAAACCCTAATGGCGCACCCTACTTCTATTACCGGCAAATACCTTAAAACACCTTTGCAACACCCGCTGCAACCTATACGTTTAGTTGACCGTAATACCCCTCGCGTTGAAATCAAAGGTGCGAGACGTCATAATTTGAAACAGGTTGATGCGTTTATTCCCATCAACCGTTTAACGGTTGTAACAGGTGTATCAGGGTCGGGTAAATCAACACTGGCACGTGATGTGTTGCTGAATAATTTATCGCATGTTGTGGGCCAAAGGCCTGCCATCGATGAAGCCTCTCACGCATGGTTAGGCTGCCAACGCATCACGGGCTGGCAACCCCTTGATCGTGTATTAGAAGTCGATCAAACACCTATTGGCAAAACACCGCGTTCATGCCCCGCCACCTACATTGGCTTTTGGGACGACATACGTAAACTCTTTGCAGACACGCAAGCGTCTAGGTTACGTGGTTGGAAGGCCTCTCGCTTCTCGTTCAATACCGGTGAAGGTCGCTGCCCGATGTGCGAAGGCCAAGGCATGCGCACCATTGAAATGAGCTTTTTACCTGATGTCAAAGTGCCGTGCGACGTGTGTCATGGCAACCGTTTCAATCACGACACATTGAGCGTTTTGTTACGGGGCAAACATATTGGTGAAGTGCTTTCAATGGACGTTGACGATGCGGTTGAATTTTTTGCCGCACACCCCAAAATTTATCACCCCCTACAGCTGATGCAAGCAGTGGGTCTAGGTTATTTAACCCTAGGGCAACCTTCACCGACATTGTCTGGTGGCGAAGCGCAGCGTATTAAGCTCGTTACCGAGCTGGCCAAAGCGCGCATCACCGAAGGTGTCATCACTACCGGCCGTGCCTCGCGGTTGCCACACACCCTTTATGTGCTTGATGAACCCACAGTGGGACTGTCAATGGCTGACGTTGAAAAACTCATACGTGTTTTGCATCGATTGGTCGAAGCAGACAATACCGTAGTAGTGATTGAACACAACCTCGACATCATCGCTGAGGCAGATTGGTTGGTTGATCTGGGGCCTGAAGGCGGTCACGGTGGCGGTCATTTAGTGGCGCAGAGCAGCCCGTTAGATATGGTTAAAAAACACCCCGATTCACATACCGGTCGTTTTTTGAAAGGCTTTCTAAAAGCTGCTAATCACTCATGATTGCCTTGCGCCAACACATCAAACTTGCGCCGATTTTAGGTGTCGGTCAAGTTTGTAGTTGGGGTACTTTGTACTATAGCTTTCCCTTAATTGCGATTGAAATGCATCAAGAATTAGGTTGGTCTAAATCGCTTTTATTTGGCGGTGCGACCGCAGGTTTGTTAGCGGCGGCCCTAGTCGCCTACCCAGTTGGGGTTGCCATTGATCGCGGTTGTGGTAAATGGGTTATGTCAGCAGGCGCTTTACTGGCTTGTATGATGATGATTTGGTGGTCCATAACTTCAAGCCTCGTTGCGTTTTACGTCATTTGCGTGGTGCTTGGTGCTTTGCAAGCCGCATTGCTTTATGAACCCGCTTTTGCAGTGTTAGCCCGACATGTTGGTGCGGCTTCGGCCCGAGCGGGTATTACACACATAACGCTTTGGGGCGGCTTTGCCAGCACTGTTTTTATACCTTTTACGACCCTATTTATTGAGTCATGGGGTTGGCGCGTGGCGCTGGTTGCCCTTGGTTTGGTCAACGCCTTAATGTGTACCCTGTATTTTTGGGCCATTCGCCCCAAAGAAGACCTTGAACATACTGACCATCAAGGCGAAAAACAAGCGCAAATTGCTTTAAACCGTGACACGGTTCGCGCCTTTATTAAACGCCCCCTTTTTTGGTTGATCACCGCTTCATTGGCGTTGTACGCATTGGTTTTTTCGGCGTTCACTTATCATATGTACCCTTTGCTGGAATCTAAGCATTTATCCATACGAGAAGTGGTTTGGGCAATCGCCTTGATTGGGCCGGCACAAGTATTTGGGCGCTTTGTTATTAGCCGATATGCTGAAAATTTGTCTATGCGTCAGCTTGGTTCGGTCATGATGGTGGTATTCCCCCTTGCGTTTGCCGCTTTATTACCGACCTCGCCCAATTGGTTCTGGGTGGCGGCTGTATTTATTGCCTATGGGTTATCAAACGGTGTTTTGACGATCGTGCGCAGCTTTGTGGTGCCTGAAATGCTGACACCCAATGCCTATGGGGCACTCAATGGGGTGTTGATTATTCCCGCCACAATTGCTAGGGCTTTAGCCCCTTTGCTGGCCGCCACACTTTGGGCAATTGAGCAATCGTATCAACCTGTACTATGGGCTTTAATTTTAGGTAGTGTGGCCATGGCTGTGACGTTTTGGTGGGCAAGTTTCATCAGTTACCGTCAAACCTAAGGGTGCAATGGGTGCGCTGAATTTGACTCTATTTCTACATGCGCATCTTTTGACTTGACCATATTCAATTCAAACGAACCAGAAAACGGCTGGGTTTTAGCGGCTATTTGGTAAGATACCGTCATGACTAAACCCACCCTTGCTGCCGTTCTTATCGTTAAAAATGAGGCCTTACAACTTGAGGCCTGTTTACAATCGGTTCAAGGCTGGGTTGACGAAATCATTATTGTTGACTCGGGCAGCACTGATAGCACTGAAAGCATTGCTCGTTACTTTAATGCACGGTTTATTGTCAACACTGATTGGCAAGGCTTTGGTCAGCAAAGGCAATGGGCTCAACAGCGCTGCAATGCTGATTGGTTATTTTGGATCGATGCAGACGAAGTCGTCACCCCCGAACTACAAAAATCTATCGTAAAAATGGTGCGTGCTAACGCCCCTCACACGGTTTATCGCGTTAATCGTTTATCTTGGGTATTTGGTCGATTTATTCGTCATAGTGGTTGGTACCCCGATCGTGTTGTCAGGCTCTACCCCAGGGCGCTCACGCAATACAACGATTCTTTGGTACATGAGCATGTCACAGTTCCCGCAAAAGCTGTGGTGAAAGACTTAAGGGGCGATTTACTGCACTACACCTACCGCAGTGTTGAGCACTATTTGGTTAAGTCAGCCCACTATGCAAGGGCTTGGGCTGATAAACAAACCCAACAAGGTCGCAAAGCATCACTTTTACAGGGTGTGGCACACGCTATCGGGTGTTTCATTAAAATGTATATCATTCGCCAGGGGTTTCGTGATGGTCGCTCAGGTTTTTTACTGGCTATCTTGTCTGCCCATTCAGCCTTCGTAAAATACGCTGATTTGTGGGCGCGGCGACAACCTGAACCGCCGCAAAAAAAATAGACCTTAACTTTTTATTTAAACCATGCTGCCACTATTTATAGGGGGCTATTGTCATTTAAATAAGCGGTTATGGTTGCTAATTGAGATTGTTAAGTTTGTTGAGTTAACTTATCAAACCAATCTCTTGCTAACACCCCGGCTTGAGCCCAGTTAATTACGGTTAAATCTTCAGGGTCGAGGGCATCGTTTGGCACACTAATAGGCCAATGACGTGACGGTTGATTTAAAGGCTGCCAACGCAACGCTGTGTTTGAGCGGCGCGCAGGAAAAACCCCAACGGTGGGCACATCAAGCGCACCCGCCATATGAAGCGGGCCCGTACCCGCCGCTAAAAACAATGCACTGTTCGCTATGACCTGCGCAAAGGCAACCAACCCGTCTTGAGAAGTGAGCACCACGGCCTTAAGACCCTGAAGCGACAAAGCCTGTACGAGCGTTTCAGCCAACTCAGTTTCATTAGGGCCGGCAGTGACTAAAATATAAAATGGTTCGCATGATGTTTTGTCGGCATGCCTTAACAGCGACTGAGGGGTTAGATGTGATGAGTCAGCTGGATGTGATGAGTCAGCTGG
>JBDNHM010000335.1:0-2385 GCA_041688825.1 Burkholderiaceae bacterium
CGAGCGACTTTTACTACGTCATCTCGAAACTCCTGTGGATAGTGCTTTGTCATTAGTTGATCCTTCCCTGGAAACTTTGTCCAGATTATAAGTGTCAACTAAACCGACAGCACCGCCAACTATTTAACAGTGGAACCTAGAAAAGAGTTGGGTCTTGCATTTGTGCTGCTATGAACGTCGCCGCATCCTCAGCATTCCTTGTTGGAACCCCGAGTATCTTTCTTGCTGCTAGTCCAACATGATAGCCAAGGTTTACTGGAACGGCATTACCAATTTGTTTGTATTGTGATGAGACACTTCCCGTAAATACCCACTCGTCTGGAAAGGTTTGAATTCGTGCGTACTCGCGTACGGTTAGGGGTCTAGTTTCTTTTGGGTGACACCGCTCAGTTTGCTTTTGCGCAGGGTTGCAAGTTAATGTCAATGACGGTTCTGACCAACTTAGACGTCTCGCCATTCCAGTCTTCCCCCCGCCCAAATGGAAGCTCCCTCCCATAAATGACTTCTGTAATTCAATCGAGAGATCTCTCCAGTATCCCCCTTCAGGGATCAAGTCCATGACTGATCTCTTAGCCTCGCTGTAGACCTGTCCAGGTGATTTTGGGACACCTTTGAGTGCTGCACGCATGGAGATGGTGTAGTCCTTCTCCGCTGGAAAGAAGATTTGAGAATCTATATCCTTACGAATGCCAAAAATGATTAGTCGCTCTCGCTTCTGAGGTACATCTAAGAACTGGGCACGCAAGACTTTGCATGCAACTCGATACCCTAGATTTTCTAGTTCATTCACAATCGCTGAAAGCGTTCGGCCTTCATCATGATTGAGCAAACCTTTGACGTTCTCGCCTATCACTAATCTTGGCTTAACTTGATCTATCAGCCGTGCGTACTCATAGAAAAGCGTTCCTCGAGTATCGGCAAATCCAAGACTTTTACCTGCATATGAAAAAGATTGGCAAGGAAACCCTCCAGCCATGATGTCAATTGCACTCTTGTACTCATGTAAATCTATATCCATAACGCTTGCGCACGTCGAATTCCACTCGGGTCGGTTCTGCTGCAAAGTCTTGATCGAATCTTTATCAAAATCCACTAAAAGTTTTGAGTTGATTCCTGCATTATGCATTCCAAGCGCAAGACCTCCAGCACCGCAGAATAATTCGATGGCCGTCAGCTTTGACTTCGGTGCTTGAAGTACCTTCCAGGGCTTGTCAGACGCAGAACCCTTCTTGGTCACTCGGGTAATCTCATCCTTTGAAAACAATCTCTCTCCATGCAATCCGACAGTTGCCTTAATCAGACCTTTCTTGTGCCAACGTCGAATAGTGTCAGCAGACACTTTGAGTAGGTCTACAGCAATGTGCACTGGAACTAAATCTGTTTTAATAACCTTTGCCATATGCAGAGGTTATCAGCAGCCACTGACATTTCTTCCTCATTTTGAAAGGTCGTCACCTATTTCGGGCCTTTGCTGGCCTTTCCTAGCATCTAAAGATACCTTGTAGGCATGTCAGAATCCTTTAGCCTAGCCAATTTCAATTTATCTGACGTCGTGTCAAATTTACTAGCACGAGCCAGAAACTTTGATGGCGAAGAGGCTTCAATATCGAACCTTATCGATCCATTTGCCGCTGCGCTCGAATCCGCAATTAATGGCTATCCAACTATGGAAGCTTGGATCGAAATGGAACACCAGCGAACTCGCCAAAAGAACCTGATGAACCACCTTGGGGATCTACAGCAATCAATTATTGGAAAATTACCTGGTTGGCAGTCTCACCCTTCAGGCACAGCTATGCCAGATGTTGTCGGCAAGCGTGGGAAGCAGTTGATGCTGACTGAAGTGAAGAATAAACACAACACCATGAACAGCAGTTCAAGTGCTAAAACATATGACGTGTTAGCTCAATTCCTTGAGCGCCCAGAATTCGAAGGATTCACCGCGGGGGTAGTCACAGTTATTTCTTCGATCAATCATTCGGCGTTTTTCAAACCATTTGCACCAGCAGGAAAACCTAAACGCAAGGATATTGTCTTGATGCCAGGTCGAGTTTTTTACGCCATCGCAACCGATCCACTGCAACGTGTTCCATTTCAAGACGTCGAGCCGTCAGACGACTTAACTACATGGGCTTCTTGGAAAGCCATTGACCTGATGATGGAAGAATTTTGGATCGAAATTGAAAGACAGACCCAGTATGCAATTCCTAATTGGATTAAGGAATTGTCTGAGCAGGCGATAGGCTCGTAGCCACTCCATTAGCACTATCGTTAAGGCGGTGCTGTCGGTTTAGTTGACAGGTGTGTGTAGTTTCACGCAACAAGTAATTCTTTGTCAAGGACTTCATGTGCTGCTTCATATTCAACCGGTGTCATCTTGCCTAA
>JBDNHM010000336.1:0-1222 GCA_041688825.1 Burkholderiaceae bacterium
AGAGAGATTGACATGTGAATGACCTATAAATAAAAATTAGAGTGAAAAAGCGACAAAAATTATGGGTGATACGCGTAAATAACTTCGTTTCTTAAAGAGGTTGATTTAAATATATAGTTTTAAAAGTTCTAATTTAATGCTTCATCATGCCAGCCTGATTTCCGTGCCCCGACATCGCATCATTACCATGGTCGCTAAGCTGTGCGTCAAACCACTGATGTAAGGCTAAAATCAAATCTGCATTTGCAGATCTATAAGTTAACTGTGCGCCACCTTCAATATTTTTATAATCAATCATGATTTGCCCCGCTGTAGCGGCCTTGAGTGTGGCGAGACCAGGCATATTTTGACCGTGTATTTGAGAGGGGGCAGAAAAATTTCCTTTCAAAAACTGGTCACGAATTTCTTGTAGATGTTCACGAATAAAGCTCACCTGAGTCGCATCACTGGGGTTCTTTGCAACCACTTGTTGAATGCCGCCCGTTTGGTTTTTGATGAAAATATGTGTCGTCGCATCAAGGCTAAACGGCATGACGTCTTGGCCACGTTCAGACACCTCTGCTTGGCGCTGCGTATCGCCCATCGTTGCCATGTGGCTGGCATGATCCATCGTCGAGTGATCGACCGTTTGAGCGCTAAGGTTTGCACTCAGCATTAAATAACCCAATAAAGCTAAAGCAGTTTTAAATTTCATCATGAATGTCTCCGATCTTCAGATTCAATTTTACGACTAAAATAATAATCATCTTAAGGTGGGCTCATTCATGAAGTTTCCTGACTACTACGCTACGCTTGGTGTTGAAAAAATGGCTACAGCTGAAGAGCTTAAAAAAGCCTTTAGGCGTTTAGCCCGTAAGTATCACCCTGACATAAGCAAAGAGCCCGATGCAGCCGAGCGCATGACAGCGCTCAACGAAGCCAATAATGTACTGTCTGACCCTGAAAAACGTAAGGCTTACGATCAGGTGGGCCATCAAGCTTGGGCTCAAGGTGCACGCAGTGCAGACGACGTGCGGCCGCCTCCTGGTTGGAATCAAGGTTATGAAAGATCTGCGGGTGGTTCAGGTGCTTCAGGTGCATCAGGCGGCTCAGGTTTTAGTCAAGACCACAGCGAGTTTTTTGAGGAAATGTTTGGTCGTGCCGCCCAACAACGCTCAAACTATCGGTCAAATCAAAGCGGGCAGAGTAGTCAAGCTTTTAATGGCGAAGATCAACACGTTGA
>JBDNHM010000337.1:0-11611 GCA_041688825.1 Burkholderiaceae bacterium
AATGACTGAAACGCCTTGCTTTTCACGTGCATCTTTTTGAACATCGTCGAGTTGATCGCGGTGATGAATCGTGACCCCTGTGGGTATGCCAGACATGCTTTTGTACAAAGCGATGTCGTCAGATACCAAGTACAAATGTTCGATGCCTTCAGCCGCCACTTGTTGCAAAATTTGCGGCACAGTCGGCGAACCCTCAACCGGTTGGCCGCCCGTCATAGCCACCGCATCGTTGACTAAAATTTTGTAAGTAATATTGACGCCCGACACTTTAGCTGCCCGTATGGCTAAAGAGCCAGAATGCATATAAGTACCGTCACCAATATTGGCAAAAATATGTTTTGTTTTTGTGAACGGGGCTTGCCCTATCCATGAGGCACCTTCACCACCCATTTGGGTAAAGGTTTCGGTGCTGCGGTTCATCCAGTGAACCATGTAGTGACACCCAATGCCTGCCGTGGCGCGTGAGCCTTCGGGTACTTTGGTTGACGTATTGTGCGGGCAACCCGAACAAAAATACGGTATGCGTTGCGCTAATACGATTTCACCCTTAGCCATCGCTTGCGCAGCCGGGCATTCAATTAAATACTGACGCCCGCCATCGGTTAGTTTTTCAGCGCCGCATACTTTGGCAATACGGCCTGCTATGACGTTTGCAATCAGGGCTGGTGTGAGTTCACCGTTAGGTGACAATAAAATGCCATCGTGGGGTATGTTGACCCATTCGCCTTGTTCATCATATTTGCCTACAACGCGAGGGCGTGAGCCTTCGGGTTCGTTATATAAATGTTCTTTGATTTGGTATTCAATGATTTGGCGTTTTTCTTCAACCACCAATATTTCATCTAAGCCTTGGGCAAACTCACGAATGCAGTTAGGCTCTAGCGGCCAAGACACGCCAATTTTAAGTAAACGAATGCCAATCGCCTGCGCAACATGCTCGCTAATACCCATCATTTCTAAGGCTTCGCGCACATCGAGATAGCTTTTACCCGTGGTCACAATACCTAATTTAGCGTGTGGGGTGTGCCAATCTTGACGGTTAAGTTTGTTAAGTCTGACGTACTCAAGTAGCGCGTAAATGCGTTCACGTTGCAGTCGGTTTTCTTGTTCAAGCGGTGGGTCTGGCCAGCGCATGTGAAAGCCATCAGGTGGAATCGGGTAGGTGGTGGGTATTTTGATCTCAATTGCCATCGGGTCGATGTTAAAAGAGGCGGTCGATTCAATGGTGTCGCTAATGGCTTTAAAACCTACCCAGCAACCCGAATAGCGTGACATGGCATAACCATGCAAACCAAATTCTATAAATTCTCTAACACCAGACGGGTTCATAACCGGAATCATGGCCGCTATAAACGCGTGTTCACTTTGATGTGGAAGTGTTGACGATTTGCAAGCATGGTCGTCGCCTGCAATCAGCAATACGCCACCATGTTTTGAACAACCCGCCACATTTCCGTGCTTAAACACGTCGCCAGAGCGGTCAACCCCAGGGCCTTTGCCGTACCACAACGCAAAAACGCCGTCGACGGTTGCGTTGGGGTCAAGCGTAACCATTTGCGAGCCCCACACGGCAGTAGCGGCGAGCTCTTCGTTTAAACCTGGGGTAAAGGTAATGCCATGCGCTTCAATGTGTTTGCGCGCACGCCACAACTCTTGGTCGACTGCACCCACAGGTGAGCCTCTGTAGCCTGAAACAAAACCGGCTGTATTTAAACCATTGGCCTCGTCACGCGCCTTTTGAGCGAGTAATAAGCGAACGAGTGCTTGTGTGCCTGTCATGTAAACCCGACCGGCTTCGAGGGTGTACTTGTCAGATAAGGTCACTTCAGGGTTTGGTTTTACCTGGTTCATATGTGTTTAATCACTTGTGATGAGTTAACTCATACGTTACAGCCGACAACCCACTTTAGGCAAGGTGAGTAAACCCTAAATATTATTTAATTTTTGAGTCAGTGGCAAAGCTGTTTTGTAGCGTACTTGTTTTAAGGCGAAGCTTGAGCGAATTTTTTCAATTTGCGAAATGGGTGATAATTGCTCAAGAATGAACCCCTCAAGCGCTTGCATGTCGGGCACCGCCACACGAATCAAGTAGTCGGCATCACCCGTCATTAAATAGCATTCCATGACCTCATCTCGAATGCTGATGCGTTCTTCAAAGGCTTGTAAAGCCTCACGGCTTTGTTGCTTTAAGCTGATGGAAATAAATACATTAAGTTGTAGGCCTAATAAGTTGGGGTCAAGCAAGGCCACGTATTGCCTAATTAAGCCACTTGCTTCAAGCGCTTTCACGCGGGCTAGGCATGGCGAGGGCGACAAGTGAATGCGCTTGGCCAATTCAACGTTTGATAAGCTGGCATCGGCCTGTAATGCTTCTAAAATCTTAATATCAATTGAATCGAGGTTCATTATGCTTCACCGTTAATATTTAACAGCATTTTATGCTTAAAAATAAGCATTATTGAATCATTTTGAAACCATCTGCTGGGTTGCTTTGCGTAAAATAGAAAATTGTTGTGAGTTATTCATTCAGTTGAAGGCACAGTGCAATAAAAGGTATTGAAACGACCCGTAAATAAGTAAACAGTCGGTAAACAACAAACCATATTTAGCGTTTTTAACGATAGGTAAGTAAACCCCATGACACCTGAACACCCCTTTACGAACGGTTTTAAAGTGAACGCCTTGGCTAACGGCGAGAGCCTAGACGCCCACGACATCGACCCCATTGAAACCGATGAATGGCGCGAAGCTTTAAACGCTTTAGTTCAACAGGAAGGCGCTGCGCGAGCGCGTTTCATACTTGATGAAATGGTGGCCCTAGCGCGCCAAAACCGCTTAGGCTGGACGCCTAACCTGAACACACCTTACGTCAACACAATTGGGGTTGATCAACAACCCCCCTTTCCTGGCGACCTGGCGATTGAAGAACGTTTGGCATCGATTATGCGTTGGAATGCATTGGCCATGGTGGTTAAGGCCAATCAAGCTTATGGTGAGTTGGGCGGTCATATCGCCAGCTATGCCAGTGTGGCCGATTTATTTGAAACCGGTTTCAATCACTTCTTTCATGGCCGCACTTCAAGCCATGGTGGTGACTTGGTGTTCTTCCAACCCCACAGCGCACCGGGTGTGTACGCTAGGGCTTATTTAGAAGGGCGCTTAACCGAAGCAGATTTACTGCATTACCGCAAAGAAATAACAGCCCCAGATGAAGGCGCACGTGGCTTATCGAGTTACCCACACCCTTGGCTCATGCCAGACTTTTGGCAATTTCCTACTGGGTCAATGGGTATTGGGCCTATCAGTTCAATTTATCACGCCCGTTTTATGCGCTACTTGACGCACCGTAAATTGTTAAATTGTGACACCCGCAAAGTTTGGGGCGTGTTTGGTGATGGCGAGATGGATGAGCCCGAAAGCATGAGCGCCCTCACGTTAGCGGCCCGTGAAAAGCTCGACAATTTGGTTTGGGTTGTTAACTGCAACCTGCAACGCTTAGACGGCCCCGTGCGTGGCAATGGCCGCATCATTGATGAACTCGAAAAGCTGTTTGCGGGCGCCGGTTGGAACGTGATCAAACTGGTATGGGGTAGCGACTGGGACGGCCTGTTTGCACGAGATGTCAGCAATGCTTTGATCAATGCATTTTCTCAAACAGTTGACGGTCAAATGCAAACCTTTGCGGCCAAAGATGGGCGCTATAACCGTGAACATTTCTTTGGTCAAAATGCTGCCCTAGAGCATTTGGCACAAGGCTTAACAGACGAACAAATCGATCGTTTAAAACGCGGTGGCCACGATTTAGTCAAAATTTATGCTGCTTACGCGGCAGCTGCAAATCATACTGGGCAACCCACTGTGATTTTGGCACACACTAAAAAAGGCTACGGTATGGGGTCTGCCGGTCAAGGCAAGATGACTACTCATAGCCAAAAGAAATTTGACGATGATGATCTGATTGCATTTAGAAATCGTTTTAATTTACCGCTTACTGATGATCAAACCAAGCAGCTCAGTTTTTATAAGCCCGCTGCAGAAAGCCCTGAAATGCAATACCTGGTGTCGCGGCGTGACACGCTTGGCGGTGCTTTACCTAAACGCGAAACAACATGTGACAAGGTTGCCATACCTGCGATGGAAAGCTATGCAAAATTTGCACTAGAGGCCAATGGCAAAGAAATGAGCACCACCATGGCTTTTGTTCGTATGTTGGGTACGCTATTAAAAGACGGTGCATTAGGGCCACGTATTGTGCCCATTGTGGCTGACGAAGCGCGCACCTTTGGCATGGCCAACTTATTTAAACAAGTGGGTATTTACAGCAGCGTGGGGCAACATTATTCACCTGAAGACATCGACACCGTGTTGTCTTACCGTGAAGCCTTAGAAGGCCAGATTCTTGAAGAGGGTATTAGCGAAGCCGGCGCCTTAGCCAGCTGGACAGCGGCGGCCACCAGTTACAGCGTGCATGGTTTGGCGATGTTGCCGTTCTACATTTACTACTCAATGTTTGGTTTTCAGCGGGTAGGTGATGCCATATGGGCTGCAGCAGACCAGCGCTCGCGTGGGTTTTTATTAGGCGCTACATCGGGTCGCACCACGTTAGGTGGTGAAGGTTTGCAACACCAAGACGGCACCAGCCATATCGTGGCTGCCACCATACCTAACTGCAAAGCTTACGACCCTGCGTTTGCTGGTGAGTTAGCGGTGATTGTTGATGCGGGTATGCGAGAAATGATGGTTGAGCAAAAAGACGTTTTTTATTACATCACCTTGATGAATGAAAACTATGCGCAACCTAATTTGTTGGAAGGCAAAGCTGAACACATACTGAAAGGTGGCTATCATTTTGCGCGGTATGAAGCAACTAAATCAACTCAAAATGTCACTTTGTTGGGTTCAGGTGCAATTTTGACTGAAGTCATTAAAGCGGCAAACATGTTGGTTGAACAGGGCATTAGTGTTGATGTTTTCAGCATCACCAGTTGGAGCGAACTCGCCCGCGAAGGTGCTAAACACCAAACATTTGGGTCGGGTGCCGCCATGCATAGCGTTGTGTCACAATCGGCTGGCAAGCAGCCCCATGCACCCACCCCAAGTTCAAATCAACCGAGTGACATGCAGCCCCACACCACCGAAGTGAGTCAACTCAACCAACCCTTTTTAGCTACTTTGTTGACAAACTCACGTGGCCCTATTGTTGCTGCAACAGATTATGTGCGGGCCTTGCCTGACTCGGTGCGGGCTTATATTCCACCTAACCGGTATTTTGAATCGCTGGGTACAGATGGTTTTGGTCGCAGCGACACCCGCGCTGCATTACGTCAGTTCTTTAATGTTGATGCAAAAAGCATTGCGTATGCAGCGACTGAAGCGTTAAAGCGTTAAGCATTTGTATTTGCATCAGCATTAAGCGTTAAAGTGTTAAGTCGAAAAAAATGGTGGCCTGTAAATCAAGTACTTCAATTTTGTCTTGATTGAAGGCTTGCCATTGACACACCAAAATACCCACATCAGGCTTGCTGCTTGAAATGCGGGCTTGTTTGATGGTGACTTCGGTGTCGATCACGTCGCCAGGGCGCACGGGGGCAGGCCATTTTAGGTAAGCCAAACCGGGTGAACCCACAGAGTGAGCACTTTTTAAAAAACCATCAACCACTAAACGCATAGCCTTGCTGCAGGTTTGCCAGCCACTCGCGATCAAACCGTTATAAGGCCCTGTTGCGGCGGCTTCAACATCAGTATGAAACCACTGTGGGTCATACGTTTTAGCGAAGTCAAGAATTTCTTGCTCGGTTAATGTGAAAGAGCCTGGTTTAAGCACTTGGCCTACGTGGAAGTCTTCAAATCGCATAATGTTTTAAGCCTATGATGGGTTCGGGCTGATTGAGATGGCTAACGAATAAACTTAAAAACTATGCCGTAAAGCGTTTCAAAATGTTATTTTTTTTCGAACCAACTCGCTGGCCGTTTATTTAAAAAAGCATTGAAGCCTTCGCGGGCTTCGTCGGTACCTCTTACTCGGCTAATTGTCTGGGCAGTTAATTCGCGCACCTGTTCTGTTATGGGGCCAATGTGTAGTTGAGCAAAAAGCTGCTTGGTTTCAAGCATTGCTTGTGGGCTATTGGCCAGTAAAGCGGTGACTGTTCTGTCAACCGCCGCATCAAGCGAACTTGCATCAACAACTTCATGCACCAAAGCAATATTTAAAGCTTGTTTTGCGTCAATGCGTTCAGCCGTAAGGGCCAGACGTCTGGCTTGTCGTTTACCAATTGCGTTAATGACATAAGGGCCAATAGTTGCGGGCAATATACCAAGCTTGGCTTCGCTCATTGCAAAACTGGCTTGCTCTGAGGCAATGGCAATGTCGCAAACGCATACTAAACCAAAACCACCACCCATTGCTGCGCCTTGAATTCGGGCGACAACCGGTTTGCTCGAGGTGTCAATGCCGTCAAGCATGCTGGCCAGTCGGCGAGCGTCAGCTAAATTCCATTCAATGCTGGCTTGGCTGGCGCGAGTCATCCATTTTAAGTCTGCACCCGCACTAAAGTGTTTGCCCTCGCTTGCTAAAACAATAACTTGAACGTCATCACGGCTGTTAGCATGATCGAATGCTTGTGCCAGTTCACCAATCATGATTTCATCAAAAGCATTAAATACATCGGGCCGAGCCATAGTAATTTGTAAAACACCCGGGCTACGGTCAATGAGTTTTAGTGTTGTGAACAAAGTCATAATTGAAATGCCTTATGCAAGCAATTTACGTATCGAATTAAACTATTTTAAATTTTAAGTTTTTTGGTTGCAGTAAAAGGTCAAGCGCATGACATTTGAAGTCAATAACCTGAGTTTAGGCTATCAAACGCATCTTGTTTTGCGTGGTGTGACGCTGCGGCTTAACCGTAGAGAACTGATTGGCGTTTTAGGGGCTAACGGGGCGGGTAAGTCAACACTGTTGGTAGCCTTAGCGGGCGATTTGACGCCTCAATCGGGTCAGGTTTTGCTTGATAGTCAAACGCTTAGCCGTCAAGCACCTTTGGTCATGGCACAAAAGCGTGCAGTTTTGTCGCAGCAACCAAGCTATGCCTTCAACATGACGGTGGCGCAGTTGCTAGAGTTGGGTTTTTTTGCATTTCCTGATTTGGCTTTAAGTGTTGTGAACGAAATAACCCAACGTGCGTTAGCGCAGGTGTCAATCGATGTTGCTTTGATGTCAAGGCCTTTATCAGAGCTGTCAGGTGGTCAATTACAACGGGTGCATATTGCCCGCGCAATGACACAGCTTTTTGCGAGTGTGCGTTTAACAGGGCAGGGCTGGTTGTTACTTGACGAGCCGCTCGCTAGCCTTGACCCTCTACATCAACAACAGCTGCTCGCACTTTGCCAAAACGTGGTTCGAACGCACGATGTGGGCATTTTGTTGGTTTTGCACGATTTGAATCTGGCGGTTCAATGGTGCGACCGTTTAATTTTGTTGGGTCAGCAACAGGTACTGAGTGATGGCGCCACGTCTACGGTGCTAACAGAGCAAAATTTGCGCCAAGCATATGGCATGTCTTTTCACATTAAAACGATCGAAATTGAAGGGGTACCCCGTACTTTGGTGGTGCCAGGCCAAGTGCCAACGGGCTTCTCAGCTAATGAAAGCAGGCTTTAAGAGCAAATTGAATATAAAGAAAACATACCTTAATTAATAATAATAATTCTCATTCATAATGCGATTGCTTTTAGCTATGACGGCAGTTAAAAAATAGTATTTTATTTCTAGTGCATTCACACCTAAAATTAAAAGTCGGGAATAGATCATGTACAAAAATTTAATACTCTTTTTGTTACGGCCCACTATCATCCCGCTGTTTTGCAATCACTCGGAGGTTTATATGCAACTCAAAGGTTCTAAGACTGAAAACTGTTTAAAAGACGCGTTTGCTGGTGAATCACAAGCTAACCGCCGTTATTTATACTTCGCAAACAAAGCTGACATTGAAGGTCAGAACGACGTCGCAGCATTATTCCGCTCAACAGCGGAAGGCGAAACCGGTCACGCCCACGGTCACCTTGAGTTTCTTGAGCAATCAGGCGACCCAGCAACAGGTATGCCCATTGGCCCAACCATCGACAACTTGAAATCAGCTGTCGCCGGCGAAACCCATGAGTACACCGATATGTACCCTGGTATGGCTAAAACGGCTCGCGAAGAAGGCTTTGACGAGATCGCAGATTGGTTTGAAACCTTGGCTAAGGCTGAGCGTTCACACGCCAATCGCTATCAAAAAGCGCTCGACGCGTTTGTCGCGTAATCAGTAAACTACCTGTTATTTTTTAGGTGGGCGCCCTGTACGATTGTGCAGGGCGCATTTTTCTTAAAACATTCATATTTATATTTGGCTCGAAAGGAACGGCACCATGTCAACTCGTGAAGGTAATCTTGAAGCGCCAACCCGTCACCCAATTGACTGGAAAAACCCCGATTTTTACAACGAAGACTCACTTAATGCAGAGCTAGAGCGGGCATTTGATATTTGCCACGGCTGTCGTCGCTGTGTTTCTCTTTGTGGTTCGTTTCCCACTTTGTTTGATTTGATTGATGAAACAGAAGATGGCGAAGTGCATGGCATTGACAAGGCCAAATATGGCTCTGTCGTAGAACAATGCTTTTTGTGCGATGTCTGTTACATGACAAAATGCCCCTACGTGCCACCACACCCCTGGAATTTAGACTTTCCACATTTAATGTTGCGCGCTAAAGCCGTTGAGTTTAAAAAAGGCAACGCTTCAATGCGCGACAAAATATTGTCATCGACTGACACAATGGGTAAGTTTGCAGGTATTCCAATTGTGACTGAAGCATTAAATGCTGTGAATAAAACATCATTGATGCGCGGTGCAATGGAAGTGACACTCGGTGTCGATAAAAACGCCTGGATACCTGAATACGCCCCTAAAACGTTTCAACAGTTAGCTGAATCGTCATCAAAATGGCCTGAGCGTAACGGTGCTCGTACACCCGGTAAAGTAGCCATTTACGCGACCTGTTTTGTAAACTACAACGAGCCAGGTATTGGTCAAGATTTAATTAAAGTTTTGAATCACAATGAAATACCTTATGTTGTGGTTCAAAAAGAAGCGTGCTGTGGCATGCCAAAGTTAGAGCTGGGCGATCTTGAGGCAGTTGCTGTAAATAAAGAAAAGAATATTCCTAAACTCGCAAAGCTGGCCAAAGAAGGCTATGCCATCGTGACCCCCATACCGTCTTGCACACTGATGTTTAAGCAAGAATTGCCGTTGATGTTTCCAGACGATGCTGATACTCAGCTCGTTAAAGACGCCATGTGGGACCCTTTTGAATACCTCATTGCTCGCAATAAAGACAGCTTATTAAAAACTGATTTTTCGCAATCATTGGGCCATGTCAGTTATCACGTACCATGCCATTCACGTGTGCAAAACGTGGGTAAAAAAACCGCTGAAACGTTGCAACTCGTACCCGGCACGGTCGTCAACGTAGTTGAGCGCTGTTCAGGCCATTCGGGTACGTGGGGCGTTAAAAAAGAGTTTCACGATACCGCCATGAAAATTGGTAAACCCGTTTTTAAAGCCATGGCAAACAATACCCCTGACTACATCAGTTCAGACTGTCAGTTAGCAGGGCATCATATTGCACAAGGCATGCGTGAAAACGGTTTGAAAGAGCCTGAAATGGCTCACCCCATTACATTAATTGCAAAAGCTTACGGCTTATAAACGGAGACTACTATGTCTAAAATAACGCGCGAAAGTTTGATGACCCTTGAGGCCTATCACAAAGCCCGCCCAGAATTGCGCAAGCTAGCGATTGAAGAACGACGTCTGCGCACGGTTTCGCTCGGTGACAATTTAAACTTGATTTTTGAAAACGAGTTGTTGATGCGTTATCAAATTCAAGAAATGATGCGCGTTGAAAAGCTTTTTGACGACGAAAGCATTAAAGATGAAATTGACGCCTATGACCCGCTTGTGCCTGATGGCTCAAATTTCAAAGCCACCATGATGATCGAATATTCAAACGATCAAGACCGTAAAGAAGCGTTAAGACGCTTGGTGGGTATTGAACATAAAATATTCGTTCAAGTTGAAGGGCAGGCTCGCGTTTATGCGATTGCTGACGAAGACCTTGAGCGTTCAACCGAAACCAAAACATCAGCGGTTCATTTTCTACGTTTTGAGTTAACACCAGAAATGAAAAAATCACTGAAAAGTGGCGCACAGATGATGGTCGGTTCTGACCACAAAGAGTACCCGATGCATGTGTCGACATTGCCTGACGATACCTTGGCTTCTTTTGTGTCTGATTTGACTTAATGAAGAGAATTTAATTTTTACATTTGTTGTCTTACGGTCAAGTCAACGAAATAACTCTAAAACCGATATTGCTTGCTGAAGTAGAAGCTGTGTTTGAATTTCTAGCAGCAACGCGATATCGGTTGCAATAAGAGTCGTGGCATAAATACGAACCACCTCGTAATGGCTGGTTGTTTCCCGTTAATGGGCCCGTGCACCATTCCCAGACGTTGCCACAAACATTTAATAAACCAAACCCGTTAGGTTTACCACTATCGGCTTGAATGGGGGCGGGTTGCCAGCCGGGTTCTGGTGTGTGCGGAAAAACACCTCGAAATATATTGCAAAGTGGCAAGCCATTTATATCTTTTAGCTCGTTACCCCATGCAAATCGTTGGCGATCTAAACCGCCACGCGCAGCTCGCTCCCATTGATCCTCAGAAGGTAATGCCGTGCCGGACCAGTGACAGTAAGCCATGGCATCGTGCCATGAAATATGAACGGCAGGGTGATGCGGGCGTTCATGAATGTGAGACCCCGGGCCTTCAGGACGTTGCCAAGAGGCATACGCAACAGATAGCCACCACGGTAGATCTGAAAGAATCTGACTGTGCTTATTTCTTTGCTCAATCGGAACTTGTAAATAAAAAACAAATGAACTACCGAATTTTTCTGCTTCAGTTACATATTCTGTTGTACGAACAAACGCTGAAAAGTCTAAATTTGTGACAGTTGTCGCTGCAATACAGAATGAGTCTAAGGTAACGTTATGGGTCGGGCCTTCTTCGTCTCCCGCAATCGCATCAACATCATTATTACCCATCGTAAAGTCACCCGCTGGAATCTGGCACCAGTCTTGAGGCTGAAAAGAGCTCAAAATAATATTTTCTAATTTTGGATTATTTAAAGTTTGAGTGCTGTTCAGCTGGGTAAGATAGGTTTGGTTATTTTGCGGTGTGCAACACTTTTTTTTCATTGAAAATAAACCTTTAATCCCTTTAAATTGATGTATCGTCCTTTTCCCAAAAGGCTCGAGTGACACCTTGTGTGCTCATAAGCGCAAGTATTTTTTCACGCGGAATGACACCACAGCGTAAAGCCCATGCATCATATTGATGCGCCATATTAACAACACGCTCAGGATATTTCTGCGCTAAATCATGCAGTTCAGTTCGGTCAGATTCCATGTCATAAAGTTCCCAATTTAACGGGTAACGTTTCACAAGTTTCCAATTTCCAATTCGAACCGCAGCATTGCCTTCATGCTCCCAAAACATCGGTAATCGGT
>JBDNHM010000338.1:0-1991 GCA_041688825.1 Burkholderiaceae bacterium
AAAACATTGTGTTCAATGCCATTGATGTGTGGCACCGTTTTAATAAGTTTTGTGCACTTGCCGCTAGGTTACTGGGCTGGGTGTGTCACGAGGTGATACAGGGGGCTGAATTTTTAATGCGGCTTGATTTGGCAATAATCTATAAAACAGACAAAAAAGCACTAAATATTGTAAAATTCAGACAATTCAACGGGGTTTAGCATGCCAATCAAACAAGAAGTAGACACAGTGCTGCCTGAAATTGTCTTTACCGGTCAGGGTGACAACGCCTTTGATCGCCATGTTTTAAGAATGGTGCAGCACCAAAAGCTCAAGAAACTTTATCAAAGCGTTTACACCAGCAATCTTCAAAGCCCAACAGAGTCTATCGTTATTCGTAACTGGGCAGACATTGTTAGCCACTTGTTACCCGATGGGGTTTTGAGCTATCGCAGTGGGTACGATGCAAGGCCAGTAGGCGGTCGTATTTACATCACACGGGGCAAAACACCTCGCACAATTGAACTATCTGGCCTAAGCATTAAAGTCATACCCGGTTCATGGGCAGTTGAAGGCGATGTTCCCTACAAAAATCTGTTCATAGCTAGCCAAGCTAGATGGTTACTTGAAAATCTTGCCTCCGGGCGTGCAGTGGGTGATCGAATCATCTCGCAGGCAGAACTCGAAACAGAACTTGAAAAGATACTCGCAATTCGGGGTGAACACCGCTTTAATGAGTTGCGGGACAACTGCCGTGAATTGGCTATTAAACTTGGTCGTAAAAAAGAATTCACCAAGCTTGATGCTTTGATGGGTGCATTGCTTGGCACTCACGCAAGCGAAAGTCTACATAGTAGTTTGGCGATTGCCCGTGCATCAGGTCGACCGTATGACCCGACACGGCTTGAACTATTTGATGTTCTGTTCAGCCACCTTCAAACAGAGACCATGCCAACCATTCTTGATGCGGCTCAGTTTGGTTTAGCGCGTGAAAACTTTGCTTTCTTTGAGGCGTACTTTTCAAACTTTATAGAAGGTACAACTTTTATAGTCAGTGAGGCTGAAGAGATCGTTTTTGAAGGGCGAATCATTCCTAATCGGCAAGAAGACTCTCATGATGTTTTAGGAACCTTTCAAACTGTGATGCAACGCCCTTGGCGTGATGAACCCGCCAAAACTGCAGATGAATTTTTAAGTTGGTTAAAAAATGTTAATGCGATTGTCATGCGTTCACGCATTGACAAAAACCCGGGTGAGTGGAAAGACCTCAACAACCAAGCCGGCGCCACGTTATTTGTGCCGCATCAACTCGTACAAGGTACATTGCGTGAAGCTTTTGAACGCATTAAGGCGTTAACAGACCCCCTTGCACAAGCATTGATGACTATGTTTGTTGTAACAGAGGTTCACCCTTTCAGAGACGGCAATGGAAGAACTGCAAGGTTAGCCATGAATTGTGTGCTGAGTGCAGCCAACCATTCTCGAATAATTATTCCAACAGTTTTTAGAGAAGATTATTTACTTTCTTTAAAGAGCCTGTCAAACCATGCTGACCCAACCCCCTATTTGAGAGCCATGACACGCATTCAAAGATGGACATCAGCATTCGATTACGATCAACCTCGGCAAGCACTCTATCAAGATTTAACAGGTTGTAATGCTTTTGAGGAAGATCTGCGCAATTTCAGACTCATTTTTCCGAATTAATGTGAATGCTTCATGAAAAAAATATGCCTACAAACATTTGCCATTGCTTGAGTTTACGCAAGCTTGCAAAGGGTTTCATCAACACGTCTACTTCAACCACAGCTCAGTACCGCCCCCTGCTTCAGGTGCGGGTATGTAACCTCTTCGTGAACCGTCTTGGCTGTATATGTTGGTAACGCCCTCTGGGCTGACGGTTGTATAGCCTGTGCGATTACCTTGGCTGTCATACACGCCGTTGGTGGCGTTGTAATTTAAGGGGCTGTTATCGTAGTTTAAAGGGCTATTGTCATAGTTTATTGAGCTGT
>JBDNHM010000339.1:0-1998 GCA_041688825.1 Burkholderiaceae bacterium
ATCGTGCATTGGATTGAAGGAACCTACCACCGAAGAAGGCGCAAGCGAAGTTTAGGAAGGATGACACCAGTTGAATATGAAGCAGCACATGAAATGCTTGACAAGGAATTACTTGTTGCGTGAAACTACATACACCTGTCCACTAGACCTGCAGCACCGCCTTGTTTTGTAATCGCTAACTGATGCTTTCGTTTGGTGTCGAAGATTCAAAATAGCGGTAATCCCAACTATGTTTTAGGACAAGAGTTTCTGCTTGATTTTGCCAATTTAATTTCTAGGGCGCTAAGTGATTTTCTTGAATCCAAATGGGTGTTTCCTTCTAAATGTCAGTCAAGGATGGCAAGCTAAGGATATGAACTCAAATGCCCAAGTACGCAGAGAACCCCCCAGTGCCGAGGCCAATAATCAAGACGTATTTGTGTGGGCTTTGTACCTTCTCGGGGGCGCAGATAAAGATATTGATGTTGAAGAAATCTATTTGAAATGTTTTGAGCTCGCACCAGCTCGTCTTGGATGGAGAACTCATCCCGAGATTCCTGACTATAAAAAAACAGCTAAGGCATTACAGTGTATTGAAGCCACCACGCATGTCGGATTACTCCATCGCCCTCACAAATATTCCCGTCGCTTAACACTTGAAGGGATCAAATGGGTCGAAGCGTACAGAGCTATCTTGGAGAAAAACTATTCAAAGGCGATTGTTCGGGCGTCTAAAACCACAAACCAACATGAGCGTAGAAGACATGAACTCAAGAAGAGTGATGCTTGGAATAAATTTATGATCGATCCATCTACTGTGGAGATGTCAGACGTAGCCGCAGCGTTGCAATGCTCCGCAGCAAGTCCTATCTCCATTTGGGTAGGCAGAATTAATGATCTGCGGCGCACTGGAGATTTGCTTTCAGATGAATCGATTATGGATTTTGCAGATTTTATTGAAGCGCACTTCATTAACGGAAGAAAAGCATGACAATTAAGAAATCTGGCGATCTTCAATATACGGCTCGAGCGTTTAAACAGGATTCTGAAGATGCCATGAAGGGCGATGTTGTCCGTGCTCTAATCGAATTAATTACAAATGCAGACGATGCATATAACGGTAAAGGTGGCAGTATTCAAATTCGTCTACACAAATCAGACAAGCCATTTCAGGCGCTGATTTCAGTTCATGATAAGGCAACTGGTTTAGATGCAGAAGAACTAGAAAAGGCTTTCGCCCGTCTAGGTGACCTGAATCAGAAATTTGTTGGCGATATGGGTACTCGTGGTCTTTTTGGTCGTGGCGCAAAAGATGTAGCAGCGCTAGGAAAGGCTGGGTTCGTCTCGATCAAAGCTGGAAAATTTAGCTCCCTTGAAATAGACCCTGTCACAGCCAAGTTCGTAATGGAAGACACCGATGAAAGACCATCGGCATCAGCCTATGAACAGTGCTTGTTGAAAGAAGGAGAGAATGGGTTAACAGCGCAACTGTTTATCTCTGCAATTCATCGCATTCCTAGCGCAGTCGACATGGTCCTTAAACTCCAAACCCATGTGCAACTACGTGATCTTCTAAATCGTAATGAGGTCTATTACTTCGATGAAAGGTCTAAAACTGAAGTCAAATTAAGCGGACTACAACCATCTGGTGAAAAGGTTGTAGACCAAGAATTGGTCATTCCCAAATATAAACATCCAGTCAAAATTGAGATCTACAGGCTTCCCGTAAAAGATACTTCGGCCTTAGACGAATATTCAGTTCAGGGGCTAGTCGTCTCGGGTAAAGGCGCTGCATATGAAAATAGTTTCTTGCATCTATCTAAGAGGCCCGAAGCTGGATGGTTTTGTGGGCGGTTAGACGCACCTGAGATTCATGATTTGGCTCGCTCCATCGATACAGAAACTACTGCAAGTGAACTTAATCCAACAAGAATTGTTAGCCGCCAGAGAGATGGCCTAGTACGGAATCATCCATATTTCCGAGCGCTTGGTTCTGAAGTCGAAAAAATCCTTAAACCA
>JBDNHM010000056.1:0-2988 GCA_041688825.1 Burkholderiaceae bacterium
AAGCTTAACTGCACGAATTCGATCATCGTATGAGTACATGAACTACCTCCAAGTAGTCCAACTTTATGTCCGCACCCCCCTCTCTGAGCTTGACGCGCCCGCTGTGCCTGACGAACGCGCAGCATTCGACATACCCGATGAACTTGACGCGAGCGATGTACCCGACCAGCCACTTCGAACACCCGAGTAAAACGGATACTCATACATTAAATACGGTTGAGCACTGCGCACTTGCCCACTGGGGAAGGTCACCCAAGACACACCCAGACCAAAATTGCCATATTGATTGGTGCGATACGTTAAACCCGCATCGGCCCGAAACATAAAGCCATTACCGGTTTGGTTGTAACCCGCTGCCCCGCCCCCACCGCCAACAAAAACGCCACCATGCACACGCCAAGCATCAGTTAGGTTTTGTTGCAACTCGCCCGCTAGGCCAAAGGTGGTTAAACCACCGTATTCACCCGTTACCGCCCCATAAGTCGCCGCACCCAGCTTTAAATTTGGTGTCACGTCAACCAATAGGTTCAACCCCAGCATACCCGCGTTATTGCCGTTAGGCATTTTCCACTGCTCGTAGGTTGACCTGACGGTGAGCTCTGTGGGGGTGGGGGTATTAGCGGAGGAGTTTGTTGTCGTATTAGTTTGGTTGTTATTTGTGTTGTTAGCTAAGGTTTGAGTTGAAGCATTAGTAGAAGACCTACTTTGGCTAGTCGAAGTGCCAGCATTTTGAGCGGTTGAACCCACGGCAGTTTGAGCCGTTGCGGTGGTGCACAGCACAACGAAACAAGAAAATGTCACCAACATTTCAAACGCTAAGGAATGTTTTTTTGTCGCGCGCAACGGGGGAATGCCAGACAGCATATTGGTGCCTATGATTGTTAAATTTATTGTAGCGATATTCTTGAATTGGTTACTATCTCTCAGACTCTTATCAAAATTATAACTAGATTTGCTGATTGAGACTTAGGCAGACTCATTTGCCTTCGGCAACAGGGTCAAGTCAAGCCATTAGATGCGTAAGGCATAGAATAGGGAGGCTTTTAAGATCTAAAAATGTTGCTACAACGATCTTCTAGCAAAAGGCTCTTACCAGATATTTATAAACTTTTACCCCAATTCATAACTTTCTCCCAACCTTCTTCCCAGTTCGAGCAGACAATCGGTTCAATACCGCATGGTTTCTTGTTCCAAAACGGCAAGCGCTGATCATCGTGCTTTAACAAAATAGCAGCTGGTGGGCGAAGTTTGGGTTGCACCCCAGCTAAATTTCGTGCTCTTTGGACCATCAACCACCATAGCCCTTGCTCTGAATCAGACATACCCACCCCAGCGAAACACACAGGACGATATAGCATTTCAGTGGCCCAAGTTAATGGAAGTTTAGACCCTTTATCGAAACAATCTGATTTGCCTTGTTCTTCAAAGTTCAAACATAAAAATCTCTTTACTTTTTCAAAGTTATCGACATCACGTTCAAATGTTTTAAGTGCAGTAAAGGCAGCATGAATGGCAACCGACTGAAAACCAAACTCACGCAAGCCAAGACGCAACGATCTATAGTTCCCGACATAACCGTTAGGAAACCACAAGCGACGTTTAATAGAATCACAAGAGGGTAAAACTTTGTGGTTGTTCAAACGAACAAGCTCAGAATTCAATGTCAAACCATTTCCGCGAATTGATGTTAAGTTTAATTCGTTTTTTTTAATCGACTGCCAGTACTTAGAAGTAGTTGGCAACCAATTCGCATCGAAATTTAGAGATACGATAGCACCCCACAATGGGTTTAACGGTAATTTTGCACGATAAGAATTTACCGGATAATTGCTTTGAGATTTGGTTAAGATGTTGACCGCTATTTTCTTAGCTGTTTTTTCTAAATCGTTAATTGCAGGCCTAATCGTACGCCCATCAACGCCTCGTTCAAAACCACCATCATGTCTCGCGATGGCAAGCATTTGCTCCCATTGCAACGATAGGCTGTAAGATGTACGGTCTAATGGTACGCCCAATTCTTTTGCCACATCTAAAATGAGTTCATTCCAATCTAATAATGGGTCGAAATCACGCCCTATAGACTCACCGAGCACCCAACGATGAAACCCTGTACCCATCACTAAACAAGGTTTTAAAAATTTAGCATCATTATTCATATATTATGGCCAGTGTATGCTTCTGCTTTAAACAAACAGCACTTACTCATACCCCAGCCCCCTGCTCTAAAAACACCCAGTCAACAATCTCATCACTCGGCGCATAACCCTTAACAAGCTCTTGCATCATCAAGCGAACACCACTCACGTCATTTATGTTTAAAGCGAGCTCTAGAGCGTTTAATTTTTCCTCTATAACCACCCAAGCTAAAAACTCTTCGTGGGCTTTCATAATTCTGGGGTGCGTGGTCAGCTCTGGATTATTGCCAATCAAAAGCTCTTCGTAAAGCTTTTCCCCAGGCCGCAAACCTGTGATTTCAATTTCAATATCGCCATGTGGGTTTTGATCGTCTTTAACGGTTAGGCCAGACAACTCAACCATGCGTTTTGCCAAGTCAATAATTTTGACTGACTCACCCATATCTAGAACAAATACATCGCCACCTTTTGCCATAGCACCGGCTTGAATAACGAGCTGTGCAGCTTCAGGAATAGTCATGAAGTATCGTGTGATATCGGAATGGGTCAAGGTTATGGGGCCGCCATCACGTATTTGCTGGCGAAACCTTGGCACCACAGAGCCTGATGAACCCAATACATTACCAAAGCGCACCATACTAAATTTAGTATTTAAGCTGGTTTCAGCTAAAGCCTGCAAAGCCATTTCTGCTAATCGTTTGCTAGCACCCATAATATTAGTGGGCCTAACGGCTTTATCTGTGCTGATCAAAACAAAATCAGCCACACCGCAAGCTGCAGCAGCTTGGGCCGTTCTTAAGGTACCCAAAACATTGTTTCTTATTCCCTCTGCAGGGTTATGTTCTACCAAGGG
>JBDNHM010000340.1:0-5355 GCA_041688825.1 Burkholderiaceae bacterium
CGATCACAAATTGACTGAAACAAAGCTTTACGTTTATAAACAAAATAACCCCGCGTCGCTTCGCTCCGAAGAGATCAGTTTTAAAGAGTTTGAGTGATCAGTTTGCCGTGGAATAGGTGACCAGTTTGCCGTGGAATCAGTTGTCCAGTTTGAGCGGAATACGCATGAAAGGCAGTTTTACCTATGAAGCGCTTATTTGATTTATTTTTAGCCATTATTTTTATACTGATTTTAGCTATACCTATCATCTTAATCGCCCTGTGGGTGCGTTTGTGTTCGCCTGGCCCTGCGTTGTACTGGTCAAATCGTGTTGGTCGCAACAACCAAATATTTCAAATGCCTAAGTTTCGCAGTATGCGAGTTGACACCCCTATTTTGGCTACACATTTACTTACCACGCCTGATCAATGGCTAACGCCCATTGGCCCTTTTTTGCGTAAAACAAGTCTTGACGAACTGCCCCAGTTAATAAGTATTCTTAAAGGTCAAATGAGTTTTGTGGGTCCAAGACCAGCATTATTTAATCAAGATGATCTTATTACGTTGCGCACCGAAGCTGGCGTACAAGTTTTGCTGCCAGGGCTTACAGGTTGGGCTCAAATTAATGGCCGTGATGAATTACCCATTGCAAAAAAGGTAGCGCTTGATATTGAATATTTACATAAACGATCATTTATGTTTGACATCAAAATATTGTTCTTGACCGTGCGTAAAGTGTTGTTAAAAGAGGGTGTGAAGCATTGAGTAAAAAGCGAGCTCTGAATTTAATCTTAACCTTAAATATGACTTGCACCTGTGCAGAGAATCAATCTACTATTAGTCAATTTTTTACAGATATCTAACAGCTATTTGTATAACGGCGATTCATATGCTCTACACGAAACGGCTATACATAACGGCTATACATAACGGCTATACATAACGGCTATGCAAAATGGCTATACATAACGGCTATACATAACGGTTACATATCAAGCGACATATCAAATATTTAATATAGCTTTGCCACTTAGGTTTTTAGCTTAAAAGTAAACTAAAAGAAACCATGATTTTTCATTTTTTAAAACCTCTTTGGCATTACCGCAGTTTCATTTTAGGTAATGTCAAGCGCGAGTTTCAGCAAAAATATCAAAACTCGCTTCTTGGTGCAGCGTGGAATGTGATCAACCCGCTTTCAATGATCATCGTTTACACCGTCATTTTTTCGCAGATCATGCGTGCGAAATTACCTGACGTTGATAGCGCCTTTTCTTACAGCATATATCTGTGTGCAGGTATTTTGACTTGGGGGCTTTTTGCGGAAATTACGAGTCGCAGTCAAAATGTATTTTTAGAAAATGCCAACCTGCTAAAAAAATTGAATTTCCCTAGGTTATGCTTGCCCATTACGGTTGTATTAAGCGCGAGCGTTAATTTTGGTATTGTTTTTGGGCTTTTTATTATTTTTTTAATTTTGACGGGTAATTTTCCCGGCTGGTCTATTGTTGCTATGCTGCCTTTGCTAGTCGTTCAAATTATGTTTGCGACCGGTTTGGGCATGGTGTTAGGGGTGTTAAACGTCTTTTTTCGCGACGTTGGTCAGTTTTTTGGTATATTTTTGCAATTTTGGTTTTGGTTAACACCCATTGTTTACCCTATTAATATATTGCCTGAAACAATCAGACCCTTTTTACTGCTCAACCCTATGGCGCCATTAATAAATGCTTATCAAGGTATTTTGGTTCATTCAAAATGGCCTGACTGGCCCACGCTATGGCCTTTAGGCATACTTTCTATTTTGCTTTGCTTGCTGGCTTTCAGGCTTTTTCGTCGCCACAGTGGCGAGATGGTTGATGAACTGTAATGGGTAAAATTACGGTTAACCAGCTGGGTAAAGTTTATAAACAATATCCAACCCGTTGGGCCCGCTTGCGCGAATGGGTATTACCTAGCAAGCAGCCGCACCATACTTTAAAGTGGGTGTTGCAAGATATTAATTTCACCATCAACCCTGGCGAGGCGGTTGGCATCATTGGCATTAACGGTGCAGGCAAAAGCACGCTGCTTAAACTGATTACCGGCACAACTCACCCCACCACAGGCGCTGTGCACATGTCTGGCCGTGTGGCTGCCATGCTTGAGCTGGGTATGGGTTTTCACCCTGATTTTACGGGGCGACAAAACGCACTGATGGCTGGGCAATTATTAGGTATTTCAAGTCAAGAGATATTAAGGCTTATGCCTGAAATCGAAGCCTTTGCAGAAATCGGTAGCTACATAGACCAGCCTGTGAGAGTTTACTCAAGCGGCATGCAGGTGCGTTTAGCATTTAGTGTTGCTACAGCAATCAGGCCAGATATTTTAATTGTTGATGAAGCCTTATCAGTAGGTGATGCTTATTTTCAACATAAAAGTTTTGACCGCATACGTGAATTTAGAAAAATGGGCACCACCTTGTTGATCGTAAGCCATGACAAGCAAGCCATTATCAGCCTTTGCGACCGAGCCATCTTGCTGAGTAAAGGTCAGCTGGCCATGCAAGGTGACCCCGAAGCCGTGATGGATTTCTACAACTCGATGCTGGCAGACCATCAAAATCAAACAGTCAAACAGCAGGTTAGCCAAGAGGGTAAGGTTCAAACCATTTCAGGTACTGGCGAAGTAAGCTTCACTGACGTGGCTTTATTAGATGAACAAGGTCATATGTTAGACGTTGTGGCCGTGGGTCAGCAGGTAACGCTACGTGTAAATGTTCTAAATAATGCAAACATAGATGAGTTAGTGCTAGGCTACCTCATTAAAAATCGCTTAGGGCAGTCAATTTTTGGAACCAATACTTATCACTACAGCCAACAATTGAAAAAAATGAAGCAAGGGCAACGAGTTGAATTCCGATTTACATTTAAAGTTAATCTTGGCCCCGGTAGCTATTCAATTGCCATTGCTGCGCACTCGCAAGACAACCACATAGAAAATAATTACGAATGGCGAGATCAAGCATTTATTTTTAATGTGATCAATATAGATAAGCCTGAGTTCATTGGCTTAACATGGCTGCCACCCGACATAAAGGTTATTAAATAAATGAATGAGTCTTTTTATAGCGCATTTGAGGCAAGGCATCGTGGGCCTCGGCAACTTATTAAATGCCGCCTTCAAGCATACCTACCTTTTCTTGAACCACTTTACGCACTTGATTCTAAAAGCGAAACAGTTGACCTTGGTTGCGGCAGGGGCGAGTGGTTAGAACTGCTGACAGACATTGGGTTTAAACCCAAAGGTGTAGACTTAGATGACGGTATGTTAAAGGCTTGTCGAGAAATAGGTTTAGATGTTGAACTAGGTGATGCGTTTAGTTATTTAACAGCGTTACCAACTGAAAGCCAAACAATCGTGACCGCGTTTCATTTTGTTGAACATGTTTCGTTTGAGCAATTGCAAATATTAGTCAAAGAATCTTTACGAGTACTTAAGCCTGGCGGCTTGCTTATATTAGAAACCCCAAACCCTGAAAACATTTTGGTAGCAACACGCAACTTTTATTTAGACCCAACCCATCAAAAGCCCATACCACCCGACTTATTAAGTTTTACCGTTGAGCATGCAGGCTTTGCAGTCTTTAAAACGCTGCGCCTTCAAGAAAGTAAAGACTTGCTACACAAAGCCAACGTTACAATGCACGATGTGTTTGCAGGTGTCAGCCCAGATTATGCTGTGGTTGCACAAAAACAACCCCCTAAAAATATGCAAAATGCATTGGCAAATGCTTTTAGCCAACAATATGGGTTAAGCCTTGACCAATTACTTAACCGTTGGGAAACACGATTTAAAAGGTCGGAAGCCAAAGCCGATCAGGCACTGGCCTTTGCAGAGCAAGCCATATTGCAACTTCAGGTTGTTCATTTAAGCGCTAGCTGGCGCGTAACGTTGCCCCTGCGTTGGGCTTCAAACCAGATAAATCTTTTGCGAACTAGGGGCTTTAAATACCGAGCCAAAGACTTAGCTAAAAAAATCTTACGATTTGTTGTGGCTTGTATTAAAGCAAACCCGAAGCTAAAACAGTTTGGCTTTTTCATCATCAATAGGTTAGGTGGTCAAGAGCTGATATTGCGTTTTCAAAGCGTTTATAAAACAGAATCTGAAGGGAAAATGCAAAAAATTACCAGACTAATGCCACGAGCCCGATCTATTTTCGCAGATCTTAAAACTGCGGTTGTGTAAATAAAATTGACGAATCTGCAAAAAAAGTGTAAGGAGTACTAGTAAGCCTCAACAATGCCCGATTGTGTAATTTATTAAATAATATTTAGTCAGGTCACTTAAACGCAGCAGGTTAAGCGAAGGTAAAAAAAGATTATTGTCGAATTATTTTTTTTATGTCACTAAGTTTTGTTGTTGTTTCATTAAATCCACTCCCAATAAAAAAAACCAAAAATAAAATAAATCTTATGATTTATACAATAGTTCTTGGATTTTTGATAACATAAGTGAATTATTTTTACTTTATTGTTTGGAGCTATTCATGGCCGTTGTAACCAAAGAAATTCAAGACAGTGTATCGAGCTTGTATATTGCCTTTTTCGGCAGAGCCCCCGACGCATTTGGTTTCAACTACTGGAACAACAAAATTGCTAATGATGGCGAGAGCGTTTTCAAAATCGCGGCTGATTTCGCACTTTCTCCAGAGTGGAAAAATACTTATGGCTCTCTAACAGCAGCTGAACAAGTTGAACTTTTTTATCAAAACACTTTCAACCGGTCAGCTGATCAAGCAGGTTTAGATTACTGGGTTTCATCAATTAATGGTGGTTTACCCTTTTCTACTGTTGCCTATCAAATTATTTGGGCAGCGCATTTGGGTGGCAACAGCGTAGACCCCGCTGATACGGCTTTGGTCAATAACAAAATTGAAGTTGCAGAATATTTTGCCATTATTCTTGCTAGCAACGACACTGTCATTGCTTCAACTGCCTTTTTTGGCGTTACACAAGACCCTACAACGGTTACTGCTGCTGAAGTGCGATTAACGATAGCGGTTAATACTGATGCTGTAACAGTAACTGCTGCTCAAGCATCTGAATTGCCTGCTGGCTACCCATACAATTTATCTGACACTTCGGAAAACCTAGCCACCGCTTCGACCACAATACTAAATAATGCAATAAAAATTACTGCTACAACGAATGCTACCGTTGCAGAAGCAACGATTATTGAAGCGGCTACCAACTCAGGTACAAGTGTAATTGTTTCTCTAACCGATACAGCCGCAAACATTGCGGGTTCAAGCAATGCCGTGATGAATATTGTTGTAGGCACAGTAACGGCCTCAGATGCCGCAACCGTTGCCCAAGCTAACTCAATGGCAGCTTTCACCAA
>JBDNHM010000341.1:0-2762 GCA_041688825.1 Burkholderiaceae bacterium
CGATCACAAATTGACTGAAACAAAGCTTTACGTTTATAAACAAAATAACCCCGCGTCGCTTCGCTCCGAAGAGATCAGTTTTAAAGAGTTTGAGTGATCAGTTTGCCGTGGAATAGGTGACCAGTTTGCCGTGGAATCAGTGTCCAGTTTGAGCGGAATACGCAGTTGTCGGAACTTTGCGGCTTTTTGTCGCGAATAGCTGCTAGTAGTTCGCGGTTCTGCGGCGTCAAAAGGCGCAACAGCGCTTCGACAGAATCAAAGCTCATTACTTTGGCATCTTTTGACGCTTTCTTTTCCCCGCGTGCAACCCGTTTCATTTCTTCCCGCAAAGATGCATGGCTTTGAATCTTAACGTTCGTCATGGTTTGTTTCCCTATTGTTCCATTTAAAAATATATCATAATGTAAATACTTATAAACAAATACCGACAATATGATACTATTTTGTTATGGATATTGTAGCCCTACTTAATCTGGCACATGATCAGGTTTTACTCAGGCCAAGTGACGCTGTTGCTCAGGGGTATTCACGCATGTATCTAGCGCAACTGGCTCAGCGAGGGCTTTTAAATAAGGTCAGCCGTGGGCTATATGCGTTGCCCCAACGTAAAGCATCAGCGCACGCTAGCTTTGCCGAGGTTGCGAGTAAGCACCCACACATACTGGTGTGCCTGCTGTCAGCCCTTGGTTTTCATGGGCTGACGACGCAATCTCCGTTTGAACTGTGGGTTGCTGTGAGCAATAAGGCTAGAGCGCCAAAGCTAGAATACCCGCCCCTGCAAATTGCTCGATTCAGTGGCAAGGCGTTAACTGAGGGTATCGAAATTCACAATATTGAAGGTGTGCCTGTAAACATTACCAATGTGCCAAAAACGGTTGCAGATTGCTTTAAGTACCGAAATAGAATTGGTCTAGACGTTGCCCTCGAGGCATTGAAAGAGGCGTGGCAAGGCAAGCGCGTCACGATGGAAGAACTTTGGCACTATGGCAAGGTTTGTCGGGTGCAAAACGTCATGCGCCCATACCTAGAAGGGCTTGTCGCGTGATGAACAAGCCTGCATCTATTCGTGCTCGGTTATTGAATAAGGCCAAGGCAGAAAACAAAGATTTCTCGCTGATACTAATCCGTTATGCCTTAGAGCGCCTACTTTATCGTTTGAGTATCTCGTCTAGCAAAGATAACTTCCTGCTCAAAGGTGCCTTGCTCTTAGATATGTGGTTTGACATCCCATATCGATCAACTAGAGACATTGATCTGCTTGGTTTTGGGCTGGCCGAAGAGCCTCTGGTGTATGAAGCTTTTAGTGAAATCTGCGGGATTGATTGCGATGATGGGTTGATTTTCGACGCCAACAGCATTCGTATCGCTGAAATTCGTAAAGAAGCAAATTACTCTGGCCTAAGAGTAACGTTGATCGGACATCTCGATGGGGCTCGCAGTCTAGTGCAGGTAGATATCGGTTACGAGGATGCTGTCACGCCTGCACCAGATTTGGCTGAGTATCCAGTCATGCTGAAGGATCTGCCTGCACCGAAGCTTCGGGTCTATCCGCGTTACACCGTCGTTGCTGAGAAGTTTGAGGCGATCGTATCACTGGGCATGGCAAACACTCGGCTCAAAGACTATTTTGACCTTTGGATTTTGCTCAAGACCCAACGGCTTGACCCCGAGTTGCTTAAAACTGCCATTGCAGCGACTCTTAATCGACGCAAAACAATCATGCCAGCATCTACCCCGGTTGGACTGACGTCAGTGTTCGGTGAGGACGCGCAGAAGACGAAGCAATGGCAAGCGTTTATAAAAAAGAACCAACTGAAAGCACCAGCTCTGCATTTGACTATAGACTTCATACAAGAAAAATTAAAAGCGAGTATTAGCAATATAAATATGCATGTTAATGAATGAATATGTTGCTTGACGTTATACCTCAACCTTTCAGTGAAGCGCACGCACAACTCATTTACACAGCTAAAACTAATTTTTGCCTTCCCCCTTTACGTCCGTTTTCACGAGCTGCAGCAGACTTGATGGCGCTACTTTTTTGACCATTTCGAACGGCTATTAAGCTTGCAGCCATGTTCATTAGAGGCTGACTAGCGGCCAACATGCCTGCAAGAGATATGTGTAGATCGTGTGTGTCTAAACATAAAGCGCTGCCACCAAAACCCAAAGTTAAAGATTGCAGGTCAGTTTTATTTAAAGCGGCCAGTTCAGGGTAGTTGTTGACAGGTAATGCAACAGCACTGCGATTTTCAAAACTGAACAACAATGCCCCAAACTGTGGCGCGAACTGCACAGCTGTGGCACGAACGCCAGTGGCTGTTCGTTTGCGCCCGTTCACAATGGCTTGGTCCAGTGACTCTTGCGTGACCGGTTCGTCAAAACGGGTAGATGCTTTTATATTAGTCTTAGCTGAATCTACGTTGGGTTGCTGACCCCTTCCATTACTTCTTGCCGTACGTTGCATCATGATCAAGCTGTATGTTCTTTACGCTTCGCACCATTAGCCTTCGTTGTTTTTAGTTCTGCAAGATTTGTTTCTTGAGGTGTGTTGTTGGCTGCCCAAGCTAGTGCTTTGCCAATGTTTTGCTTTGCAATGGGCTCATGCAACCAACGTTCATTGTCGGGAATAATTGTTGCTGTGCGAATCACCCATACACCAGGCTCTGGCGTTTCAATTAATACTTTACGCCCCGCATGCTCTTTGCCCAGCGAGATTTGCCCGCTGGCACCAATAGACTTAACTACTTGGTAATCTAAAA
>JBDNHM010000342.1:0-3123 GCA_041688825.1 Burkholderiaceae bacterium
AGGCGGCTCAGGTTTTAGTCAAGACCACAGCGAGTTTTTTGAGGAAATGTTTGGTCGTGCCGCCCAACAACGCTCAAACTATCGGTCAAATCAAAGCGGGCAGAGTAGTCAAGCTTTTAATGGCGAAGATCAACACGTTGATATTTCGCTTGATTTAGAACAGGCCTATGAGGGTTCTGAAAGAATCTTACAGTTAGCAAGTTATCGAATCAATGAGCAGGGTCAAGCCATTCCCGAAACCAGAACCTTAAGTGTCAAAATACCGAAGGGTGTGGCCCAAGGGCAAATGATTCGCTTATCAGGTCAGGGTAGCCCGGGTTTTGGGGGCGGTAAAGCTGGCGACCTATTTATGCACGTCAATATTACCCAAACGGCTGACTTGGTGGTTTCTGGCCGTGATGTCACCATGCCCGTGTTTGTTTCGCCCTGGGAGGCGGCTTTAGGGGGCGAGGTGGAAGTTAAAACACCAGCAGGCATGCTCACGGTCAACATTCCCGCAGGGTCAGTCGCGGGCCGTAAACTGCGCCTGCGTGGCAAAGGTATTCCCGCGCATCACTCAAAGGGCACGGCAGGCGACCTTTACTTTAAATTAAGTATCGCTGTACCCAGTGCAGTGACAGAACAGCAAAAACAAGCTTGGCAAGCATTGGCGCAGGCGTACCCCGGGTTTGAACCCCGCGAGCGTTAAACATCTAAAATAAAAGAGGTGAAACTATGTCAATTATTCAACAACAAATCGTCGTTGAGCATATTCAAGTCATCGATGGTGAAATGCTTCAAACAGAAGAAGTCGCTCGCATGTGTTGCGTTACGACTCAATGGGTGCACACCCGCGTTGAGCAAGAAATATTGCATGCTGTGATGCGTGACGGCACCTACTTCTTTTCCAGCCAAATGCTTTATAGGGCTAAGCAGGTCGCCAACATTGAACATCAATACGATGCTGACCCTCAATTGGCGGCACTCGTGGCTGATTTGGTTGAAGAGGTACGTATCTTGCGTGCGCAAGTTAAACCCTCTGATTAACTGGGCCTTTTAACTTGTGGCGCTCTGCCTGAGTCGCGGCCGAAAGGTATCGAATGATTAGAAATAAGAGAGTGTATTTCCTTGAGGTGCATTACACATCGTGATCGCGATGTGAATGCCGCGAAGAATATTATCGCGGCGGAAGATCGCCGGCTAGCAGGAGGAATCTCCGGGGTTTAACCCGGAGAGGATGTCAACCCAGAGAGAATGTTAATTAGTCGTTAAACCGCACGCCAAAACACCTGCGGTACAAATAATTTCGTCTTCATCGCCGGTGCCGCCGCTTGCACCCACAGCCCCTAATATGTTCCCATTAGCATCTTTAATTAAGACTGCACCGGGTTGAGGTAAAAATTTTCCGTTTGCGGTTGCTGCCAAGGTGACAAAAAAGTTGGGGTTTTCTTTTGCACGTTCAGCAAGCGCTCGGCTAGAGCAACCCATACCAATGGCACCCCAAGCCTTGCCAAGAGCTATGTCAAAACGAAACATGCTTGCACCGTCTTCGCGATTAAAAGCCATAATGTGACCCGATGCGTCGAGCACAATCACGCCCATAGGTTTGTAGTTTGCTGATCGAGCGGCTTTAAGTGCTTCAATAATGATTAGGTTAGCTTGGTTTAATGAAAGTTGAGTCAAAACGTTACCTTTAAAGTTTGAAATGATTAATAGTAGTGATTAATAGTGGTGATTAATGGTGATGATTAATGGTGATGATTGTTAGAAATGATTTTTCATAATTGTCTAATCGTCTAAAAAGTCGTGTTTTACGTTTTAACACATTGATCAGGCACCAGTTTTTTACGTTATAACAGATTGATCAAGCTCAATGCGACAGTAATTCTGCACGATTTTTTGCGGCATCACCCGTGAAAATGATGTCGCGAGTTAAGCCTTTCAGCACAAGCACTAAATGCCCTGGGGTATGGCCAGGTGCGTGATGCGCGACCAATTCAGGCAGTACTTCCAGACCAGGCTCAATGCGCTTCAACGTGTTCCATTGTGCCAATACTTTCACATATAGTTCAGGTACAGGGGTCTTTCCCCATGGTGCGGTCAATGACAAACTGACCGGTCTGGGTAACCGTATACTAAAATATCAATCAGATAACCTCTGAGCTCAGTAAGGTGATATGCCGTGTGAGTTGGCAGGGTCATGTGTTTCCTTTGTTCGGAGCCACAGATAAAAAAAATAGCTCACTTAATACGTAACTCAGTCATAATAGTTTTAGCACCCACATTACCCATAATAGCCACAGTAGCGATAGTGGGCATAGTAAATAAAAAAACTTTATTGGTCTTCATTGCCTAGTAAAACTTTTGTCAGTCATAAAGCTTAATAAATCTTAACAGTAGTATTGAAAATCATCAAAGAATTTTAAAAATCTTATTATGAAAAACCTTTATGTCACAGCAGATCTAATTCATCTTTTTGCACCAACTGGGCAACTCAGGGCATCAATCAATATGGGGAACCCTATATTGGCAAATAGACAGCCCCAAACGGGTGAGCCTTTTGGTGTGTCAGTCTATTTAGCCAACAGCTTTGCTGATTTATGGTTATTCAGCAGGCAATGGGAACTTTTGCAAGTAAGGGCAGGGTGGTAGCCGATTTTTTATCAGCATTTGTCGAGCATCAAAAGTCTTCTGGTTTTGTGAGCCGCTCAATTAAAAAACACCATATTCAAGGCGCATCAGTGGCGCCTAGTGCTTGATTCAAACGATCCACATTGACTTATAGCCACACTATTTCTCAGTTAATACACCGATCGTTAATACTCAGCGTATTAAAACTTAGCGTATTAATTCACATGACATTCATTCATAGCGCACCATTACAAGGTTTTACGCATTCATGAAAACATACTCAATTGCAACCATTCCCGGTGATGGCATCGGTAAAGAAGTGATACCAGCAGGCCAAAAAGTGCTTGAAGCTTTAGCAAGTAAAAACAATCTTTTTCAATTCCAGTTTGAAAACTTTGACTGGGGTGGTGACTATTACCGTAAACATGGCGTCATGATGCCAGATGACGGTTTAAATGCCTTGCGCGATAAAGATGCAATATTGTTTGGTTCCGCAGGTGACCCTAATATTCC
>JBDNHM010000057.1:0-9051 GCA_041688825.1 Burkholderiaceae bacterium
CACTGGCCCGTGAACCGTTAGAGCAAAAAATTGCTGCCCTCGGTGTTGAGATCACGACACTAACGCCCGCTCAAACGGCACAGTTTGTGAGCGCTACAAAAGGCGTTTACGACAAGTGGGCCCAGCAAATTGGCCCTGACTTAGTCAAAATGGCAGAAAAGGCTGTGGCTACAACCAAGTAATGACAACTTTTTGAAATAAGAGGCCAGTCGTTATATCTGTCTGGACCTCTAACATCATTCATCTTATTTTTACGTTACGACTGCAGTAATGCCGTTTCAATAAAATATACGCCTTGTCTTAGACTCCTTAATTAAAGTATTTGCTTTACTTTGCCCAAATGATTTTCTATTATTTCTGAAAGTGGTTCATGACGTAAGCCTATGTAAACCATTTGATTGTGAATAGCTTTGTCGTTATTGCTAGAAGCCTCAAATCTCACTCTGCCACCTGCATAATGAACAATAACGGGGCCATGCCTATCGGTTTCCATAAACCCTTTCATTCGAACGATGCTTCGGGGTAATGACTTAAGGGCTTTTTTTAGATGGTCTGCTGAAACCTTGCTGGGTGCTTTCCATACCCCAGTTTGAAAAGGATGGTCAGGATCATCATTCGATTGATGTTCATTATCGTGATGGTGTGCAGGGTCTTCGCACTTGGGGGTACACATACCTGAACCACCATAAGCAGTTTGTAGGCCGGCGAGTGCCTGAAGGGCTACCTTTCCGTATTTTGCATTAACAAGCGGAATATTGCCGAATTTTTTTAACAAAGCCGTTCGAACTGTTCTGATGGTCTCTGTTGATATCAAGTCAGTCTTGTTGAGTACCAAAATATCAGCAGAAGCCAGTTGTCGTTCTACCGTATCAGCCAGAATTGGGTCATTCGCTTGTTCAAGAATATGTTCTGAATCAACTAAAACAATGACACCCTCTAGTTGTAACATGGGGTCTGACATGCCGACCTGTGCGATACGACTAGGGTCTGAAACCCCGCTGGCTTCAATGATTATCCACTCTGGGGTTAATTCACGTGACAACACCTGCATCAGTGCGGCATCTAGCCCTGAACCGATTGAACAACACACACACCCATTCGAAAGACTAATTGTGTCGCCATCATGTTGTTCAATCAAGCTTGCGTCGATGTTAATTGAGCCAAAATCGTTAACTAACACTGCGATTCGTCTACCTTGATTATGACTGAGTATATGGTTTAAGAGGGTTGTTTTACCAGCACCTAAAAAACCACCCAAAACAGTCAAAGGAATGCGCAATTTTTCAACCTTTGCCATCTTCAAGCACCAGGTAATGGAAGAGGGCGCCCTCCTAAAACTGTACCGACTACAACGATATCTTTAAGTTTTTCAGGTGCGGTATCTGTGGGGTCGCTCTCTAAAACACAGAAGTCTGCAAACTTACCGATTTCTATTGAGCCTATTTTATCTTCCATCTTTAAGGTGTAAGCGGCACCCATAGTGATCGCATAAAGTGCTTGATCAACTGTAATGCGCTCACTTTCACCTAAAATTCTACCAGACGCTGTTTGACGATTGACCGCGCACCATGCTGTAAATAAAGGCCCAATAGGGGTGATGGGTGCATCAGAATGAATAGCTAGCGGAATACCAAGGCGCGAAGCAGTGCCGCAGGCATCCATACGGTTAGCCCTGTCTGGACCCATTGTCATCGCATAGTGTGCATCACCCCAATAAAAAAGATGATTAGCAAATAAGTTAACGCACATGCCTAACTTTGCAATTTGTTTGAATTGAGCCGTATCAGCCATTTGACAGTGTTGCAATGTATGGCGGTGATCATGACGGGGGTGAGCGTCAAGCGCTTTCTCAACTGCTTCAAGAGTAACCTGCGTGGCTTCATCGCCGTTAGTATGAATATGAAGTTGTACACCTGCGCGATGGTATTTTTCTACGATACCGTCAATGTCATCTGGTGACGTCACCCACATGCCATTAGGTGCGCCATTAAAATAACCCGGCCAGCGCACGCGCGCTGTAAAGCCCTGAATTGATCCGTCAACAACAAGTTTAACCATTCCAAAATGAAGTTTGTCGTGGTTATACTTAAAAACGTTGTTTAGTTTTTCGAGACACTGCTCAACATTTCGGCCAAACAACATACCTGAAGCGGCGGGCACAATGCGTACGGGGTAATCAGGGTTCATCGTATGTTTAGACATTGACACGATTCCTTCTTCGTGTAGCTCATTGACCAAGTCTGTTGCGGTTGTAACCCCAGCAACTTGTGCAACTTTGCCAAACATATCTAAACACTCAGGCGTTTGACCTAATGTGCGAAATGGGTTGCCCAATAAACGAGTGACTGGAAACATCGCTGCAAATTCAAGTAGTTCACCCGTAGGTTCACCGTTCTCAAAATGCACAATCCCTTCAATATCTGTGTCACGATCAATGCCGGCTTGTTCAAGAGCAAGGGAATTTGTGTTCATAAGATGCATGCTGGCATGCATTACAGCGACAACATTTTCTGTAGATACTTTGTTTAAGTCATTTATAGTCATGCGTTGTGAACCAAAATAGATTGGGTCAAAACCCCAACCTATAATTTGTTTACCCGCTTCTGTTTTTTTAGCTTGATCCAACAGACGCTCAACAACTTCGTCAATTGTTTTTAAGCCTTTCCAAATTTTTCCGTCAGGACCTTTTCTGTCGTAATAGCCTACATAGACATATAACCAAACTACACCTTCATGCAGGTGACAATGCGCTTCAATTAAACCTGGCATCATGACTTTGTCTGCATAGCGATCGTCGTTTTTTACTTCACCCCAAGCGAGTACATCAGACTCTGAACCGACAGCAAGAATACGTCCATCACGCACGGCAACGTGTGTTGCAGTGGGCTGGGCTGGGTTCATTGTAAGAATGCTTTTAGCACGAAATACGGTTGTTTGTGAAATCGTTGTACTTAATTGACCCATAATATTTGCTCCTAAATGCTGAGAAGAAATCGCTCATCGAGCGGTGCTTTAACTTGATTATTTTCTACGGTTACAAAGTGGCAAGCCACTTTATGACCGGGTATAACTTCACGTAATAATGGTGCTTCTAGCTCGCATTTTGGTTTCATAGCTGGGCAACGACCAGCAAAGCGACAGCCTTTTGGCGGGTTGATAGGGCTTGGCGGATCGCCGATTAATTTAATTCGGTTAGCCGCTTTTTTTCTTCCACCACTAACTGTTGGCACAGCAGACATTAATGCAACACTGTAGGGGTGCAACGGCCTAGAAAAGAATGCTTCTCGGGTTGCTTGCTCGACTATTTGGCCCAAATACATGACACAGATATCGTCACAAATATATTCAACAACTGCCATATCATGGCTAATAAAAAGAAATGATTGGTTACGCTCACGTTGAATACGACGCAGTAGATTTAAAACTTGAGCTCTTATGGCAATATCAAGTGCTGAGACAGGTTCGTCGCAGACAATAAGTTCAGGGTCAGTTGCTAGCGCCCGCGCAACGTTAAGGCGCTGACGTTGGCCGCCTGAAAATTGATGTGGAAAAAGCATTTGTTGATCTTCACGTAAACCAACAAGCCGAAAGAGTTCTTTTACTTTTTCTTTCTGTTCTTCAGGCGTGCCGACACCCAGTAAGACTAAAGGTGTCAAAACAATATCACCGGCGCGCTGTCGAGGATTTAATGAAGAGTAGGGGTCTTGAAAGACGAGCTGTAAATTTCTACGTTGATGGCGCAGTGCTTCCCCTTCAAGATGGGTCAGGTCAACACCATTAAAGTGAACACTACCTGAAGTGATGGCTACTAAACGCATGACAGATAAAGCCGTTGTGGTTTTGCCTGAACCCGATTCGCCCACAATTGCCAAAGTTCTTCCGCGCTTAACATCAAAAGAAACGCCATCAACAGCATGAACAATAGCAGCAGGTTTACCCCAGCCACTACGCTTGCCTTTAAAATGAACTTTTAAGTTTTTGACAGAGAGTAATGGTGTTGAATGATCAGTATTATTCATACCTGCCCCTCAAAAAGCCAGCAGGCTACTTTTTGAGTTAAACCTGTTTGAAATGAGGGCGGAAAAGCCTCACGACATTTAGCCATAACGCGATCGCAACGATCTGCGAAAGGACAGCTTTCACCTCTTTCCCAAACAGAAGGTACGACGCCAGGAATTTCAGGCAGGTCAGGCCGATCAAATGTGGGGTTGGGGTCTAGCTCAGGTAAACAGGCAATAAGACCTTGGGTGTAGGGGTGTGCAGGTTTATCAAGAATTTCAGTCGTTAAACCCTCTTCAACCACTCGACCGCCATACATAACCACAACTCGGTCTGACATTTCAGATACAGCACCCATATCGTGCGTAATTAAAATAATTGCTGTGCCACGTTGCTGTTGTTCACGAAGTAGATCAAATATTTGAGCCTGAACCGTCACGTCGAGCGCAGTAGTAGGTTCGTCTGCGATTAATACATCGGGGTTACATGCCATCGCCATAGCGATCATGACTCGTTGACGCATGCCGCCTGACAATTGATGTGGGAACTCATCAATTCTTTGTTCTGGTACGGGTATTTCGACTGACTTAAGAATTTCAATGGTACGGGTGCGGGCTTCAGATTTGGTTAACCCCTGATGAAGGCGAAGCGGTTCACTAATTTGATCGCCAACGGTATAAACCGGGTTCAATGCAGTCATGGGTTCTTGAAAAATCATTGAGATTTTATTGCCCCGAATCTTACGAACGTCATTGATTGAAAATTGAGCAAGATTTTGTCCGCTTAATTCTATAGACCCTTGAGTGATTTCACCCGGTTCAGGAATAAGGCGCATGATGGCAAGCGCTGTCATGCTTTTCCCGCAACCTGATTCACCAACTAAGCATAGGGTTTCACCTGCATAAACAACAAAGCTGATGTCATTTAAGACTGGGGCAGCGCCTTGGCGCCCTTTAAACGCCACAGTAAGATTTTTGACGTTGAGCAATGGTTCTTGAGCTAAATGGGTCTGCAATATCATGTTTAAACTCGCTCGCGTAGGCGCGGGTTAAATGCATCATTCAAACCATCACCAATTAAGCTTACAGCCAGAACGGTTAAGAAAATAGCAATGCCGGGCAAGGTCACAGCCCACCAAGCAATTAAAATATAGGGTCGGCTATTGCCTATCATTAGGCCCCAACTCATCATATTTGGGTCACCAAGACCTAAAAATGAAAGACCTGCTTCAAAGAGAATGGCGGTGCCAATAGCTAGCGTTGCTGAAACAATCAGAGGTGCTATGGCATTAGGTAAAATAACTTTCCAAATAATTCGACTACTTCTTGCGCCAATGACACGCTCTGCCAAAACGTAATCTAACCGCTTAAGTCTTATAAATTCACCCCGGGTCAGACGCGCAGTGTTTGTCCAACTCACAATACCAATCGCAACTGAAATAATCCAAATAGTGGGTGAAAAAAGTGTGACTAACACCATAGCAAATAGCAAAGAGGGTAAGACTTGAAAAAATTCAGTTATTCGCATCAGTATTTCATCAATTGTGCCACCGTAGTAACCTGCTAGCGCACCAATAAAAATACCGATAACAACAGATAAAATTGCAGCCACAATACCGACTAGTAAAGTCGCTCTGCCGCCGTAAATTAAACCTGTCAAAATATCACGCCCAAGATAATCTGTGCCCAGTAATGCAAATTCAGAACCAGGGGGTTCCATTGGCGGGCCAATAATTTCAAAAGGGTCAACACCCATTATTAAGGGGCCAAATATAGATATTAAAATAATTGAAGATAATAAGATAAACCCCAACACAGCAGAAGGGTTACGGCAAAAAACGTTTAAAGCTTCTTTACCTTGACTTAATGGTTTAGGTTTGTTGCTAAGTAATGCGGGTTTAGCTATAGAATTTTGTGACATTATTTTATTCTCGGGTCAATAATTCTATAGGCGACGTCAGTTAATTGGTTCATGATAATGACTAAGAACGACGCAAAAAAGAGTATGCCCAGCATTGTGGGGTAGTCTCGGCGTAAAACTGAGTCAAAAGCAAGCCTTCCCAAGCCCGGCCAGTTAAAGACTGTTTCTACAAGAATAGCCCCAGCTAAAACATTTCCAAATTGCAAGCCTAGAACGGTTATGACGGGTAATACTGCGTTACGAAGTGCGTGCTTATACAAAACGATGAATTCAGACAGCCCTTTTGCACGAGCTGTTCGAATGTAGTCAGCAGACAAGGCCTCAATCATGCTTGCCCTCGATAAACGACTGTATTGAGCCACATAGACAAATGCAAGCGTAAAAGCAGGTAAAACCAAGTGGTGCAAGACATCAATAACACCCGCTATACCCCCATGGCTCATACCCGCTGATCTCATGTCAGACACGGGAAAAATTGGAAATACAGAGGCAAAAAGAATAATTAAAACGATACCAGTCCAGAATACTGGTGCGGAATACCCCACAATTGATAGCGTGGTGACTATTTGTGAAAGTAAGCCATTAGGCTTGCGTGCGGCCAATGCGCCTAAAGATGTACCGACAATAAAAGCAAGTAATACAGAAACAATTACTAGTAAAAGTGTAGCGGGTACACGTTCAAAAATAAGTTCAGTTACAGGTGCATTAAAAAAGTACGATGTGCCAAAATCACCCATCATGATGTTTTTAAGATATATGCCCAATTGAACGATAAATGGTTGATCAAGGCCAAATTGAACCCTTAATTGATCTCTTAGCGCTTCGCTCATGCCGCCCATTGACCCTGCTATCGTTTCAACAGGGTCACCCGGTGCGATATGAATAAGCAGAAAATTTAATGTAATAACCGCTAACAAAAGCAAAATTGCGTATGTGAGGCGCTTAATAATAAAATTTACCATTACTTTTTCCTTGACTGACAAGCAGTCAACCTCTAGCAATAAATATAATGGCTAGAGGTTAATTTAATTCATGTACAGTTAAGATCAAATTGGGCATTCAAAGCGCTATTTGGCTTAAACGGTTAGTCTTATTTCAAATAGACTTCATCGTATGGTGAAAAAGGCCCCCAGATTGAGGTGGGCACGTTGCCGACTTGAGGAGTTGTTAAAGTCATGTATGGAACTTCAACTGTATAAATAATGGGTGCATCGTTAACAACTATTTGCTGAAACTCTTTGTATAAAGCTTTGCGTTTTTCTAAATTGGTTTCAACACCAGCTTGTGCCATCAATTCATCAACTCTTGGGTTCACGTAAGACTGTGTATTTGTCCAAATAACGGGACGAATATTTTTTGAATCGTACGTGCGATGCACACCAATAACAGGGTCACCCCAGTTAAACACAATATCAGTAGTCAAATCAAAGTCTTTGTTGGCAATACGCGTCGACCATGACGGAAAGTCAGCTGATGCGCGAATTTCTGCTTTAACACCAATTTTCTTTAATTGTGCACGCATGTATTCCATAACGTTTTTACCAACTGAATCGGTTCCTGGTAAAAAGTCAAGTGTGACTTCCATGCGCTCGCCATTTGCGTTGGGTTTGTAACCGGCTTCATCAAGCAATGCTTTGGCTTTATTAAGATCAAGTTTGTATTGATTGAGATCGGTCGTGATTAAAGGGCTTGACCCGATAATTGGGCTATATGTTGGTTTAGCAAACCCTGAGTTCAAAGCTTTGGCAATAAAGTTTTTGTCTAGAGCGTAAGCAAATGCTTGTCGAACTTTGACATCATCAAAAGGTTTTCTAGTTGTATTAAAAGCGACCCAGCTTATGGCGCCAATACCCTCATAACCTTTTTCATTTATAACAATACCTTTGTTGGTTTGAGCCCGGCGCAATTGTGTTGGGTCACCGATAAAAGGCAGCATTTGAATGTCACCACGCTCAAGACCAATTAACAAAGTTGTTTGATCAGGATTAATTTGAATGACAATGCGATCAAGGTATGGTTTTCCCTCTATAAAAAACTTGTCAAATCTCTCAAGTATGACTTCTTTTCCAGGCACGAATTCTTTAAGCTTAAAGGGACCAGAACCCACTAATTCTTTAGAGTTTCTTGGATGTGATTTCACATCTTGACCATCACCGTAAATATGTTTGGGTAATATAGGTGATAGTGCGGGTGACAAAGCAATCAGCAATGCTGGATGTGGTTGAGAAAGATTCAACACTACAGTGAAATCATCAGGGGTTTCGATTTTTTCAACAACCGCAAACATGGTTTGAAACGGGTGATTAGCTTTGATCGTTTCAAGGGAAAATTTAACGTCTTCTGATGTGATGGGGTGACCATCATGAAATACAGCATTTTTACGGAGTTTTAACGTTAATTTTTTACCGTCGTCTGACCATTTCCATGACTCAGCTAAATAGGGTTGTGGGTTCCACTTATCATCAAACCGTAACAAACTAGCAAATAATTGGGTGCTAGGTAAAGCTGTTGCCAAGCCTGATTGCACCGCGCCATTTAAATGTCGAGGGTTCTGATACAAACCCACCACAAGTGTGCCCCCCTTTTTAGGGGTTTCAGCAGCAATGGCACCTGTTGCCAGAAGAGCGGTAAAGGTAACTGCTGTAACCAATTTAGCGAATTTTTTTATTTTTAACATAGCGCACGTCTCCGTTTAATTTAACTTATACCCATCTAAGCAAATTTTGAACTGTTAAATTTGATAATATCAAACTCAGCCTAGCACTATGTTTTTTTTGGTCATAGAACCACAGCTTAGTTTTCGATAGAACCAGTATGTATCTCTGACGCTTGATGGGTTAAGTTAAAAATTAAGGCCGAGTTCATTACAGCAAAAAGGTATTTTTTTTATGACATTGTTTAGTTTCAAACTGAATATAAGGTAATAGGTATAAAGTAAGTTTTCTCTCGGGTTTTGCGATGCGTAATTTGCTCCCTATGGCCGTCATTGATAAATACAATTAGGTTTAATTGTTTAATAGTTTTAATATAAAGGCTGAATAAAACAACAAATTAAGGAGTTGACTATGTCTAACTCAGGTAAATGCCCTGTCATGCACGGCGCAAATACGACTGAAAGTAAGTCAGTCATGA
>JBDNHM010000058.1:0-1508 GCA_041688825.1 Burkholderiaceae bacterium
ATTCTAAATTCCCAAAAATAGAACAACCCTAAACCTAGAGTTCACTATTTACAAATTCCCTAATTCTAAAATTCGCTAACTCTAAATGCCCTAAATAGAACTCTAAACCTAACGTTCTTTCAACCTAACATTTCCTGATCCTAAAGCGCTTAAGCTTAGTTATCGTTTTTTTCAAGCCATTCTGCGCTGTTTGCAGGTTCTTCTGAACAGCACTCATGCGCACCACATGCACCACCTGTGCGATCTTCCTCTTTCCAAGCTCTTGGTATGTAAGGTTGAATAAATTTTTGATCGCTAATATTCGGTGTAACCTTTTTTTCTCTTGAAGAAACATGAGGTTCGAATCGATGGCTTTGCATCAGTGCACTTTGTGTCAAGCGAATAGCGATACGATTGTGACCTTGCCAAAGCCTCATCGCAGCGCCCAACCAAGTCAGGTAGGGTTTGTGCCAGCCCGTAACCGTTAAGCTTAATGTATTGGCCTCTAGTATGGTTTTCCCTGAGCGTGGCCCACGGCCACTTGACCAACCTTGAGACTTAAACTTTTCATGTTGCGCCATTAAAAAGTCATGACGAATAGTGGGTTGCCCATATTGCTGGCTGAGTGCTGAGTCTGCAAACTCATAGAAAAGAGCAGTTGTATCAGCGGTAGCATTAACATCTTGGGCTTTAATATTGAGCTCAGGTCGATTTTTTTTTAAATGTCGCCAAGCGACTGACTTTGCCCCGTTATGCATCGTGGCTAAATCAACGGCTTGACTGAAGGCTAAAGCCAATCGTTGCCTCGCTGTATGCCAATATGCAACCTCCAGTATTAAACTGCCCAGCATAATGATGGGTAACATAGCAACACAAAACTCAATCATGGCTGAACCACGCTGTACTTTAAAACATTCCATAAACTAGGCCCAAGATATTGCCCCCTTTGCGTTTAATATCTATGTAGTGAGACTTTATTTTGATCATGATCAATATGCTGAATGAAGACGCACTGAATGGTGCGTTAAACCAGAATTTTCTATGACGTTCAGACTAAGCATTTTGTATCTTGACGTTTTTAATTCATGCGTCAAGATGCAGCTAGATAAATAGATCTACATTCTTTTTTGTGGGGAATTAAACGTGGCTTGGCTTTATCTTTTAACGGCAGGATTGTTTGAAATAGGTTGGCCAGTTGGCCTTAAACTAGCTCAAAAAACAGATACACGAATAATCGGTATTTTGATTGCTGTCGTCTGCATAGGTATAAGCGGGTTACTGCTTTGGTTGGCACAAAAACAAATACCGATCGGAACTTCATACGCAATTTGGACTGGTATTGGCGCAGCGGGTACGTTTTTAGTGGGCATTATGTTTTTTGGTGATGTTAGCAGCTGGGGCCGGTACTTAGGCGTCGGTTTAATCGTGGCTGGTGTCGCCGTGCTTAAACTATCTCATTAACATTAACATCGACTCTTCCGCGATTATCAACATAAACATAAACATCAACACTCACACTCACACTCACA
>JBDNHM010000343.1:0-3207 GCA_041688825.1 Burkholderiaceae bacterium
AGTCAGGGTGGCATCAAGGTGCCGGCTGGGCGTGAGGGTTATCGACAGCTGGCAGATCATTTTGATGACGCATTTAGTCAAGCCACTAAAAACTTGGCTTTTGACATCAACGACAACGCGTACAGCAACGGCATTCAATCGATCATGCAAAAGCGTGGCCTTGATAAGGCCGGCATTGATGATGTTGAGCGGTTCTTTTCTAATTATCGAACCAACACAAACATGCCAGCCCCAAACCCAAACTCAACTGGGTTAAGTGCGGCTGGTCAGATGCAACCGCGCCAGCTAGTAGGTGGTGAAGACTTTCACTCAATGTTGCAAAATTTGCGTAATGAAGGTGCCTCATTTAGGAAGTCACTTGACCCCTTCCAACGGCGATTGGGTGAAGCATACAAAGACATTTACAACTTAACTGACGGGTCGCTTGCCAAGCAGGGCATTGTTAACCCGGCCGACATCGCAGCGTTTCGCAAGGTGCGAACAGACTACGCCAACGTGGCCCCAGCGCTCAAGGCTGGTGAGTTAACAACGGTTAATCGCAACCAAGGCATTTTCTCACCCGAGCAGTACCAATCAAGCTTGGTGACAAACGCCAAGAAGATGGGTAACGCCGCAGGTGTCAGGAAGGGCACATTGCCTCAGCAGCAGCTTGCTGACGATATGGTCGAGGTTCTTGGTGGCAAATATCAGGACTCAGGCACTGCATACAGAATGGCGCTAAACGGTGGCATACCACTCGGCGCGGGGATGGTTGACCCAGTTACAGGGCTGGCCTTTGCCGCAGGTATGGCGGGCATGTATGGTGCGGGCCGTGGCATCTACAGCAACGCTGGTCGCAAATTTATGTTGGGAGGCGGCAAAAGCCAACAAGTACTAACCAACGCTTTGCGATCTGCCGCGCCTTATTTAGGCACAGCCGGTGCTGCAACCTTCCCACAATTTTCAGAGGAATAAAAAGATGCCACGTAATTCAACAGGACAGTATTTCCTACCCGCACCACCAGTTAAGCCGGGCGAATTAATTCGCGCCGAGTGGGCGAACTTGACCACTGGCGACATCGCCAAAGGCATTACAGACTCGCTTGATAGGGACGGCACAGGTGGCATGCGTGGTCAGCTAAAGATGACTGATGGTGACGCATACAACCCCGCCCTCACCTTCACCAACGAACCCGACATTGGACTAACTCGCTCATCTGATGGCACGATGGCGTTCTCGTTTAAGGGTCAAAACTTGGCTGAGATGAGGCAAGGTTTTTTCCAGATGGTTTCGGGTCAGCGTATGTATATGTGGCGTCAGCCGCTAGATAAGATGGAGGTTGCTACAAAAGACTATGCCGACATGTTGGCTCGGCGCTTGACTGAAGTGCGTGGCTCGTTTGGCAAGACCAAAACACCCTCTGATTTGCCCAAGACAGGCATCATTCCAAAGGACTGGGACGAACCCGGTGTGCCGTCTGAAGAGATCACGATGGAGGTTGGACAGTGCTTGTTTTACACGCCAACTGAGCATGCATACATTTATGTAGGTACAAAATTCATTGAATCGGCGTGGGTTGATGTGGGTCAGATTGAGGGGGCACAAGGTCCTGAAGGTCCTGTCGGCCCACCCGGCCCACGTGGCCCAGAAGGTCCACAGGGTAAACAAGGTTCACCCGGTGAAACTGCTGTCATTGTCGGCAATTTTGGCAAAAGCAAGACCCCAGACGAGCTCCCTGCAACGGGCTTAATCCCTGCCGATTGGGACTCTATTGGAAACCCACCAATCGACTACCAAATGGCAGTTGGTGAGGCGGTCGTTTACATCGGTGGGCTTAAGACTGACGAGGGTTACGGCCACTTGTGGTCGTTCGTTGGTCAAGAGTTTATGGAATCTGGTTGGGCAGACTGTGGCGACATCGAGGGACCAGAAGGCCCAGTTGGACCCACAGGACCCGAGGGACCCCGTGGACCACAAGGACCCAAGGGCGATCAAGGTGAAAAGGGCGACAAGGGCGACCCCGGCATACCGGGAATAAACGGCACACCGATCTTAAATGAGGTGCGAATGTTTGCGCCAAATGCGGCATTGCCCGGTGGCTGGTTCGTTTGTAATGGAACTAACGGCACGGTTGACTTGCGTGACCGATTTGTGATGGCCGCGGGTGGTACGCATGCGGCAGGCACGTCTGGCGGTTCGTTCAAGATCAGTATTGGAAACGTGCCGAATCACAGTCACGGTGGATCTGCTGCAGCAGCAAACACGGATCATGTCCACAACTTAGGGCAAAAAGCGGTTCATATTTCAGGCACTACTGTCGCTGCTGGCGATCACGGTCACGGTGTTAGCGACCCCGGTCACGGGCACACACTTGGTCAACTTTGGGTAAATGCCGCTGCTAACGGGCAAGGTGGGGGACGCGATGCATCACAACGATTATCGTCACTCGGCACTGGCTCATACACAGACAGCGTAAAGACAAGTATCGGCATCGTAAATGGTGGTGCGCACACGCACCCAATTAATGGCGACGTTACCTTGACGGGCGACACAGGTGGCATGTCTGCCAATGCTTCTCATACTCACGCAATACAAACATCGGCGGTTGGTGGTGGTGAAGACTACACCCAGCCCTATTACGTATTGATTTTTGCTCAATACAAGGGGGTTTAAATGTCAGTACAAATCAACTGGAAAATTTTGAGTATGGACTATGTGCCATTGCCACAATATCCGGACTTACCCATTTATGTTGTGCACTGGAATTGCCAAGGCTCAATTGAGGTTTCAAAAAGTGGTTCAAGAGTTGAGGTCACTTACGACAGTTTTGGTGACACAGTTGTTGAGCTATACAAAATGAACTTTAAGCCGATACCTTTTGACCAGTTAAAAGAACAGGACGTGGTGGCTTGGGTTAAAGAGGTTATGGGTTACGACAATGCTGCGGCTCTTGAGCGTTTAATTAAAGACAAGACTGAAGAGCGTGCGGCATCCAAGTCGGGCTTCTCGCCACGCTTGCCTTGGTTGCCACCACCTGAGCCTCCCGCACCGCCCCCTTCACCACCCACCCCTGCAGAGATTAGTGCGGACACACTCAGTCGTGCCATCGAAGAGATCCAAGACAAGGTGTACCTGACCCTGCCAAACGTGCAGGACTTGTTGATTGAGGAGAGCGCTGCAAGTGCTGTTGAGTACATCAACAAGCTTGGCGTGATCGTTGGCAAGGC
>JBDNHM010000344.1:0-9425 GCA_041688825.1 Burkholderiaceae bacterium
CCCACGAATCACTTTGCAAACAGAGACGTCATGTTTTGGAAGGCTTTAAATTCTATTGCATTACCAGAGGGGTCTTTAAAAAACATCGTAGCCTGTTCGCCCGCTTCACCCTTAAAGCGAATGTACGGTTCAATAATAAATTTCGTTCCAGCTGCTTTTAGTTTTTCAGCCAATAATTCCCAGGCCGACATTGACAGTACCACACCAAAATGACGCACTGGCACATTGTGGGAGTCAACTGCGCTAGTAGTGGTCGAGTTACAAGATTCAGGTGATAAATGCACCACAATTTGGTGACCATAAAAATTAAAGTCAATCCAATCGGATGAGCTTCGACCCTCTGAACAGCCCAAGACTTGGCTATAAAAATGCCTAGCGATATCAAGATCGTGGACAGGGAATGCCAAATGAAAGGGAGGCATAGTTTGGGTGATGGTATTCATATCAAAACCTCAAAAATTAATAATTTAAAATAACGAATAAGAGTATTGAAAAAAATTAAATATTGCTTTCTACTCTACTTAACCAAACTCAAAAACCGGTTGAAGATCGGGCTTAACTCATCGTTTGGTTCAGCAACTTGAATCAAAGCATCAGCATCTTTTCCCTCTGAAGCAAACCATTCTCTATTCTGTTCAAGAAATCGACAGATTTGTCCTTTATCCATCTCTGGATGAGGTTGTATTCCCCAGACAGGACCATGCTTCCAACGCCAAATCTGGTTTGCACAAGCATTATTTTTTGCCAAAATAATCATGTCCGGGTGATCCGCTCTGACTTCATCTCCGTGCCAATGAAATGTTCGAACTTTTGGGGAAAAACCCTTAGTTAATTCGTCTTGCTTACCTTCCAACGTAAAGTCGATTTCAGAGTATCCTGTTTCGCGGTCACCTCTTTTAAATACTTGATCTTTACCTAAAAGCGCCCAAGCTAGAACTTGACTACCAAAGCATAACCCCAGCATTGGTACACGACGCATAGCTAGTTTTCTAAGTGACGTACTCAGCGATTCAATCCATTTCTCATCATCATAAGCGCCAGACACGCTCGCACTCACAAAAACACCTGAAGTAGAATCGATATCAGATTGATCCGGAAATTCCTCAAAATTAGTTCTAAATACCTTAACATCAAGTTTGCTTGACATTAATGCCTCTTCGAAACGAGTTTGAGGCTGATCTTCGTGCCAATTATTTAAATAAATGAATTGAGTCACCTTCAGCCCCTTTCAGTTTGAGAACGTAGCTTTTGAGTAAGCTCTATATTCACTTGACCCAAAGGATTTATGACAACCCCGTAATCTTGTCCGGCTTGTTCTACCGTAATTAATTCATTGATCACGTCTTCACGCACTGATTCTAATGATCTTTCTGCCGGGTCCCCAATGCCAGCACCACCTGGAAGTTTCAATAAAACTCTTTCATCAGGCATGATGTAATGCCGACCTTTCGGTGGAAGATTTCGATTTTTTGAAGTCATCACAACACCAGCAGCGCCATCTTTACCTCCAAAACGACCTTGGGCAGGGTGGCTCGTTCGTTCGAACATAGCTGCAAGTGAAAATGCTGCCTCCGCTTGCATACCTATCTCGAGCACTTGACCAAGCCCACCCCGAAACTTGCCCGCACCACCGGATCCTTCGCGAAATTTCTTTTGCCAAATAATGATTGGTGTTGTGCTCTCCACCACCTCAGTTGGCACAGTTTTGACGCCAGAAGGAAACGCTACAGTAGATAAACCATCTAAACTGGGTCGTGCTCCAGTTCCACCAGTATTAAATAAAATGTAATCAAAATCACGTGTTACACGACCGCTCATCGCTGATTCAGGATCTACAGCAGACATTCCACCTCGAATCATTGGATTCCACATTGTTCCAGCCCCCTCGGCAGGCACTCGCTCGGGCAGTATCTGAGCTAAGCAGCCAAACATCAAATCTGGAAGCATTTGCCCGACTGTGTGACGAGCTGAAACGGGATAAGGACGAAGAACATTTAAAATTGAGCCCTCAGGTGCCGACACAGTGATCGCCGACAGTGAGCCTGCGTTGCAGGGTACATCAGGTGCAATGATGCAGTTAATACCGAAAACGCTGTACGCAGTACTAAAATTTAATACCACATTGATTCCATATGGGCTGGCAGGCGATGTACCGTCAAAGTCCACATGAAGATGATCATTATCAATTGATACATTTGCCACCAAATCAATTGGTGTGTCATAGCCGTCAATTGTTAACTTGCTCTTGAAATTGCCATTAGGTAAAGCACGAATGCGTTCACGAACACTTTGTCGCGACTGCTCAATAATGTAATGTGAGAGTTCATCAATATTTTCGAGATTAAACTCAATGAGCATCTGAGACAATCTTTGGCCAGCCTCTGAGTTACATGCCATTTGCGAGTGTAAGTCGCCTTCCATCTCAATCGGTTGCCTTACATTCGTACGAAGCAATTCCAGTAAGTCTTCGTTCAAGACCCCTGAACGAGCCAAATACATAATTGGAATGTTGACTCCTTCTTCATAAACCTGCCTTGCATCCGGACCAAACCCCCGCCCACCCATATCAATGATGTGTATAGTGTTGGCAAATAAACCCACAGCTTTACCCTGATGAAAAGTTGGTGATACGACGGTAACGTCATGATAGTGTCCAACAGAAAGCCAAGGATCGTTTGTAATAAAAACGTCCCCAGGCTTCATATTTTCAATTGGATAGCGTTTTAAAAAATGCACTATGCATATCGCCATAGAGTTAACGTGACCAGGTGTTCCCGTTGTAGCCTGCGCAACCATCTCACCTTTACAGTTGAAAAAACCAGCCGATAAATCACCAGACTCTCGAACTGCTGCGCTAAATGCTGCACGAATAAGTATTTGTGCCTGTTCTTCGACGAGACCGATCAAACGATTCCACATTATCTGGTGTGAAATAGCACTAATATCACATTGAAGAGTGTTCATTTAAGTCTATCTCCTATTGATTTCAATATCGCCAAACGTATTAATTATTGCGTTGTAACCGGGGCTAATAACAGTTGATGTTTCATGCTCAACAATTACAGCAGGACCCTGAATCTCTGAACCCGGTGCAAGCTCTGAACGACTAAACAAGTTGTGGGGCAACCATTGCTTTTGCCCTGGATCAAAGACATCTCGTGGAGGCAATTTGCTCATTACTATCTGCTTGGAATTAATTAAACTAGACTGATTATGAACATTGATATCTGGCGTTGAGTCGGTAGCGACAGTTACGACCCAACTTGCAACTTCGATATCGGCTAGCCCACTTAAAGAACGACCATAAACACGCTCATACTCGTGATCAAACGTCTGACGAAGCGTTTCAGCCGAGAACGAATTAAAATGATCGGTACCAATATCAATCAAAATTTCATGGCCTTGACCAACGTAGCGCATGTAAGCCCGTCTTTCGACATGTGTTGTGTTTTTCGTAGCTTGCTTCACAATTTCGCTAGCAGTCTCTACCATTTTAGCCAATGTCAAATTTATCAGATCGAAGTTAAAACTATTTAAACGTTGATACTGGGTCTTGACGATCTCGTATGAAATGGGAGCACGTAAAAAACCTACGGCAGAACCGACACCTGCAGACGCAGGAATAACCACTCGCGCTATGTCTAACTTTTCAGCTATTCGCACAGCATGAAGTGGGGCACATCCGCCAAAAGCGATAAGTGTTCGCGCGGGAATGCTCTTGCCACTTTCTATAGCATGTACACGGGCTGCTCCAGCCATATTCTCATCCACCACCTCGCTTACGCCGTAAGCAGCAGCTTGATCTGAAATACCCAATTTTTTAGAAATTTTAGAGCCAAATGCCTTCAGTGCAGCATCGGCGTCCAGCTTAATATCACCGCCTGCAAACTTTTCTGGGTCGATTCTACCCATGACCAAATTTGCATCTGTAACCGTTGGCTCTAAACCTCCACGTCCATAACAAGCTGGTCCAGGAAAGGCCGAAGCACTTTCAGGACCAACTGCTATTCGTCGCAATCCGTCAAGATGCGCTATCGAACCACCACCAGCACCAATCTCTACCAACTCAACAACGGGTATTCGAAGGGGCAAACCGCTTCCCTTCTTAAACCGATACACACGAGCCACCTCAAAGCTTCTGCTAGTCTGTGCACTGCCGTTGTCAATCATACAGATCTTGGCTGTTGTACCACCCATGTCGAACGATACTACTTCATTCAAACCACAACGTTTGGCAACTACTGAAGCAAATATTGCACCACCTGCCGGACCCGATTCGATTAATCGAACAGGAAACTGTTGAGCAGTCTCAATTGTGGTCAAACCCCCACCAGAAAGCATCAGGAGCATTGGACAATTAAACCCTTTTTCACGACGCAAAAGCTCAAAACGCTTAAGGTAGCCCTCCATGAGAGGTTGAATATAAGCGTTTGCACATGCTGTCGAGAATCTTTCAAACTCTCGGAACTCCGGCGATACTTGAGCTGATAACGTAATGGGAATATCAGGTAAAACCGCTTGAATAATTTCCGCAACTAATTCTTCATGTGTCGGGTTGACATAGCTGTGCAGAAAACCAATTGCAATAGACTCAATACCCTGTTGCTGTAATTTTTCTGCGATAGTTTTAACTTGTAATTTATCAAGCGAAATAAGAACATTTCCGCCCGCATCAAGGCGCTCATTAATTTCAAAACGTAAGTTCCTCGGAACGAGAGGATCGGGTTTAATGAGTTGAACATCGTATTGGTCAGGCCTGCCCTCAGTACCAATTTCAACTACGTCTCGAAAGCCTTGCGTTGTCAGTAAAGCTGTGCGAGCACCTTTTCGTTCAATTAGAGCATTCGTCGCCAATGTTGTTCCATGAATCATTTCAATAACATCAGACGGTTTAACCCCCGACAGTTTCAAAATGACATCGAGAGCTTGCATTGCTCCAATCTCTGGTTCTGTTGGTGTGGTCAGAACCTTAGCAGTAAACCTCTCAGTACTAATCTCAAGGACTACGTCCGTAAAAGTACCCCCAATGTCAAGACCAATTCTTGCGTTAGGCATAAACTTCTCCTACAAATGAAAAAAACGTATTAGCGGTTGAGCATTTTTGATGGTAGCCATGTAACTATTTCAGGCACCATTGTCATCACAACAACTAGAAGGATCATCAAAATAAAAAATGGACTACTAACTTTTGCTATGTAAAAGATGTTTCTTTGAGTTAGTCCCTGAAGCACAAAAAGATTGAAACCAACAGGTGGGGTAATTTGAGCCATTTCAACCACAATTACGATAAAAATACCGAACCAAATGAGATCAAAACCTGAAGCCTGGATAACTGGAAGAACAACTGCGGTAGTCAGAACGATCATTGATATACCGTCAATAAAACAACCTAAAATCAAATAAAGCAGCACCAAAAAAGCTAGCAATACATAACGATTAACATCCATATCAATGACTGCAGCGGCAAGACTGTTAGGAACACCTGTATAAGCCATCATTGATGTCAAAAATGCTGCCCCTGCGATAATTAATGTAATCATGCAGGAAAGACGGGTAGCACCCATCAGGCTTGCTTTAAAGCTTAACCACGTCAATGTCTTTGTGAACCAAGAAATTGCAAGCGACCCCGCCACTCCAACGACAGCTGCTTCTGTAGCTGTGGCCCAACCCAGATATATCGATGCAATCACTACAAGTATCAGTAAGATAATTGGGATTAATTCAGCTGTTGATTTGACCCTCAGCATGAATGGCATACTTGGTTCAGGAGGAGGTGCTAGATGTTTATTCATCAATGCCCAAACCGCTATGTATGATGAAAATAAAAGCATCAGCACTATTCCGGGAATCACACCTGCAATGAATAACCTAACTATAGAAACTTCGGCTGCAACCGCATAAACAATCATGATGATTGAGGGTGGAATTAGCAATCCAAGTGTTCCTGAACCAGCCAAACTCGCAATAGATATGCCTTGGTCATACCCGCGTTTTTTTAGCTCTGGTAATGACATTCGCCCAACAGTAGCAGTGGTTGCGGCAGAAGAGCCTGAAACAGCAGCAAAAATTCCGCAACCAATTACATTAACGTGCAAAAGTCGCCCAGGTATCCAATTCACCCAAGGTGCCAAACCACGAAATAAGTTTTCTGAAATTCGAGTTCGATATAATATTTCACCCATCCAAATGAAGAGCGGTAGGGCAGCTAAACTCCAAGACGAAATACTTGTCCAGATTGCTGTACCCAAAACATTAACTGCAGGGATTGGGGTGAACCAATATAGACCTAGATAGCCGATAACCATTAAAGCTAGGCCAATCCAAATACCTGCACCCAGAATCAATGTAAGGGAAACAACTAGAAATATAATGATTGTGCTTAAGTCAGATTCCATCATTGTTCCCACTATACGAAGGATTTTTTCCACACATGACTGCAAAAAAATCATCAATAATTGCAATGAAAAAAATGAACGCGCCAACGCACATTGATGTCTGTGGAATCCATAACGGCACTCTTAGCGAGCCCATAGCGATTTCTTTGTATTGCCAACTATCGTAAGTCAGCTTCAATGAGGCATAGGCAAGAATAAATGCCATAACAGCCGACACGAGAAGACAAACTAGCTCATAGATTCTACGAACATTAGCAGATCTTCCGCCTATCAAAATAGTGACACGTATATGTGCACCTTTACGAAAAGCGTAAGCAAGAGACAGCATAGCTGTTGCAGCAACAGACCATGCTGTTAAGTCATCAACACCACGTATTTGAAATCCAAATGCTCTAGCTAACATCTGTGAAAGCATAAGCAACCCGATCATAACCAAAAATAGAGCGCCTATTGCACCTGATAAAGCGTACAGCAAATCAAGATATTTTCTGAACATTGTATAACCTCACTGTGCTTATTTAGTAGAAGTCGCAGTGACCATTCACTTCATTCCTTGCAGCATTTTTTCACCGCTTTCACCAGCCTTTGTGACCCATTCACGAGCCATTTCTATTCCAATCTTGTCTAACTGCTGACGCATTAATTCAGAACCTGGTTCGACCTTCACGCCTTCCAAAGCAAGTTTTTTGGTGGTTTCATCCATAGTTTTTTCACTTGCAATCCAGCCGTTTATCTCAGCCTGTGCCGCTGCTTTCATTACAGCTTCACGAATGCTAGGCTCTAAACCATCAAGTGCACGTTTACTGACAAGAACTAAATTTTTATTATTAATTACCCTGACATCATAGTAATACTTGGCGAAATCCCAAGCCTTTACATCAACACCGGTTGCAGCTGAAGTAAGCATAGCGTCAACAACTCCGGTAGCAAAGGCTTGAGGAACTTCTGCTTGTTGAACGGTTGTTGGAACTGCTCCCATTAGCTCTGCCATACGCGCTGTCACAGCGTTATAAGCTCGAATTTTTACCCCTTTAAAATTCTCTAAAGAATTTACTGGGACTTTAGTGTAAAAACCTTGAGAAGGCCACGGAACTGAATACAAAGGAACAAGGCCTTGAGATTCAAATTTTTGAACAACATATGGTTTAGATGCATTCCACAATTTTTTAGCATTCACATAACCAGGAGCAATCATTGGAATGCTATCAACTTCAAAGAATGGATCTTCATTTCCGTATGCCGACAAGAGAATTTCACCTAATTGCACTTGACCAGATTGAATTGCGCGTTTGATTTGTGGCATTGCTACTAAAGACTGACCACTATGAATAGTGATCGTTAGCTTTCCATTCGTTGCAACTTTCACGTCTTCGGCAAACTGCCGAACATTTTTGGTTTGAAAGTTGCTATCTGGATATGGTGTCGCCATTATCCACTGCTGTGCGGTCGCGGTCGAACCGAACTGGCATGCTGCTATCAAAAGTGCTACCCCCAGAACGCCTTGCTTAGTAATTTTGCTCATGCATATCTCCAGAATTAAGAAAACGAAACAAAAAACACTGCAACCAGCAACACTCACAATCCATCTAGCATTGTTACTGTTCTTTAAAATGTAGCACCTAGGCTTATTTATTATTTGACAGATTCAGACTAGTATTAGACTGTTTAAGACATTTGTTAAAAAATTCTGATGTTTAATCATCCAAATATAGACAAACCCATCATGATCGCTTTCATTCTCGTTGAAGGCTTTTCACTGCTACCATTTATATCTGCTACTGAACCACTTCGAATGGCTAATCGAATTGCAAACAAAGAATTATTTAAAAGAGCTTATTTTTCAGAAAAGGGAGAAGCAGTTCTTGCTGGTAACGGTATTGAAATTCAAACAGTAGGTAGTGTTAAAGATTTACACGAATATCCCAACCTGTTTATAACTGGCGGGTTTGAACCATTAGTTAAAACGCCGCGATGGTTGATCGATATTCTTAAATCTAGAAGCAGATCAGGTGCAATGATTGGTGCACTTGGCACGGGTACTTACCATGTTGCACGCGCAGGGTTACTTGACGGTAAAAAGGCGACCGTGCATTGGGAGTATGCCGCTAGTTTTGCTGAAGAGTTTCCACGCACCCAAGTCACATCTAGCTTGTATGAAATAAGCACTAATAGAATAACTTGTAGCGGCGGCATTGCCGCAATGGACATGATGACTCATCTGATTTCACAGCACACTAACCCACTACTTGCTACAGCGGTTTCTGATACATTCATTCATGGTCGCGTTCGCACGGCCAGAGACGTACAAAAGGTTCTGATACCTGGTGATGGTGAACACACTCCATTAGAACTTCGCGCTGCTATATCTATCATGCAACGACGTAACGATTCTCGAATTAACATCCATGAAATTGCACGAGAGCTTGGTGTTTCGAGTCGTCACTTGTCACGACTCTTTCAGCGTCATGTTGGAAAGTCGCCCCTAGCTTTTGCTAACCAATTACGCCTTCAGCGTGCACAATCTTATGTGCTCCATAGCAATTTGGGGTTTCAGGAGCTTGCAGAATTAGCCGGATTCACTTCTTCTTCTGCATTTTCAAGAGCGTATAAACAAAATTTTGGTATAGCACCTTATACACATCGTACAACGATTATTGCTAATCGTTGATATATAAATCAAGCTAGTTAGCAGACTGCTGTGAGACAGTAATCTATACCTAAATCGCTAAAAACTATTCTATCAATCATTGCAACCAAGTTCGTCATGCAAGACGCCAAACCCTATAAACTTTGCCCCCTACATTGTTGACGCCGATCCAAAATTTACCCCCTGTCCGCACCCCCCAACATCTGGTTGAAGGGCGGCTCTGAAGCTTGATGCGCTGTGCCGATCTTTGACAACTTGGCCTCAAAGTGATCCGGAATTAAATTACTTTCGGACCACGCCCTCTCAATTTTTAAATTTCTTCAGGCATCGAGATCGTTATGACAGGTTCTTTGATATCACCAGGACCGATTTGCATAACCAGC
>JBDNHM010000059.1:0-4921 GCA_041688825.1 Burkholderiaceae bacterium
ATGTTCTATATGTTCTATATTTTATGAGCTGTAAATTATTGTTATCATTTTATCTGCTGTTGTTGCTCATCAAGCGACAATGTAATTAACGAATTAACGAATTAACTCATTAACTAAATAAATTCATTCAGCTTCTGCATGTACAGATCATGACCATGATGCATGGTCTCTTTCCATTGATCGCCCGAATCTTCATTGGCATCGTCGCTAATATATTTAAATGAATGCCAGGGAATGTTAAAACTAAAAGCAGTGGCGGCAATGGCAAACAATTCCATATCAACCACATCAACTTTTTGTTCGTGTAACCATGGGTCATGCTCGGTGACAAAACTGTCGCCCGTGCCACATACGTGTTCCCCCGTAACCGAAAAATATTCATATGGGCGCGGGCAAAATGGGGTGATGCCCCTGGGTGCCAAGGGCTCAGCAGCCATGTCTCGTTGAATCACTTTACGAATACTTAACAAACCGCTCAGCTCAGGGTTAATTTTACCCACCGTACCAAAATTAATAATCAGTTTTGGCTCATACGTTTGAATGGCGTTGATAGTCGTTAGTAGGGCATTAATTTTACCTAAGCCGGTGAAGACAACTTTCACATCAGAAGGTAAGTCAAATTGTTTAAGTTCTGATTCTAGAGCAGTGACGATAAGTAAAGGTGATTTCATATAACTCGATCGAATGAGCGATTGGTGTGTTCAAAAGTATTTGAGCATCAATAAAAAATGGTGAACAAATATGCAGATTAAATATACAACCTATTGCCTATTTTTTATAGTACTCATTGCTTTTCCCCATTTCTTGCAAGCTTGTGCAAGAAATGGGGTGTAACCTTAGATTACATTAGCAGATCAATTAATAAGGAAACATCATGCGGTTACACAAATATTTTTTAGTTTTTTTGATTTCGTTATTTACTTCTATTTCCGCCCAAGCATCAGAAACATTAACTGTTGTTCACCCGGCACTTGCAGCACCTACATTAATTGATAATGGTTTGCCAGGCCAGTCTGTTGGTGATGTGCGAATTTTTCAATTTGACGCCCAAACAACGAGTGGCGACAAAATCACGGTCGATTGGATCATGACAACGACGGGTGTTGATCAGTCAAGCATGGGTGAATATCGAATGAGTGCGGCCACATTTTCTTTTGGTTCAACAACCCAAGAGCAAATTGTGATTCAAGGTATTGCTCAATATTCAAGTGCAAATGAGACTCTCAAATCAACCGTGTCAACGACGCGGGCGGTAACAGGCGGAACTGGCAAGTATGCCAATGCGAGTGGTTGGATGGAAACAACTCATCTGTCTGATGGTACTTGGAAACACGTTCTTCATTTGAAATAGATTCAATAATGCAATAAGAACAATTTAAGTGATTGGCGTTAACGGGTTCTCTTAATTAGGTCTATTCGTATATTTATATGTTCATGTGTTCATGTTTTTACAAATCATGTTAGGTGAGTTTTACCTCACAAAAGAAGCGTTAAGGAAACATTATTTTATGAAAATTACAAAAACATTAGCCAGTATTTTATTTTTATTCGTGTTGTCACCCGCATCGTTTGCTGCTGATTACAAGTTGGTTTATTACAGCGATATTCAGCCGCCAGAATTGATTGATCAATTACCTTCAGGTCTGTCGCTTGGTGATATGTATGTTCGCAACGCGCCTGTACGGTCTTCAGAAAATGGCCCTGTGATTGGTGAGTACTTTTCACAAGCTACGATTATTTATTTAGACCTGAAAAACCAAAAATCAGCTCGTGCTTACCAGGCAGAAGCTGTACTGCCTGAAGGTACTTTATATCAATTTGACTTTGTGCAGCTTAACCATGGCGACCCCATCAAAGAAGGCCATAAACATATGGGTGCAATTATTGGTGGCACGGGTAAATATGCGGGTATTCGAGGTACTTACGAAATGGAAATGATGAAAGGTGGTAAATCAGTTAAGGTTACAAGCCATTATTGGTTGGGGCAGTAGCAACTTACTCTGTGAGGTAACCTTGATGTACCCCTTGAGGTCAAGTTGTTGATGTTGGCACCAACTGTTTGTTGATATGTGCTCATCAAAATTTGACGGGCATGGTTTGACCCCAAATGACGGTTTTGTATGTTCAAGTATCATTTGAACTAAACAATACGAAATAGGGTGATCTAGCTTATGAAAATTATTGCCTGCTACTCAAATAAAGGGGGGGTTGGTAAAACAGCCACCGCGGTAAATATGGCGTATTCGTTCGCGGCGAATGGCCAGCGCACGCTTCTTTGTGACCTTGACCCGCAAGGTGCATCAACGTTTTACTTTCAAGTCAAGCCTGCTAAAAAGTTAAACGTTAATCGTTTTTTGAATGACAAAGAGCGATTTGTAAAGTCTATACGTGAGAGTGATTTTGTAAATTTAGATATCTTGCCCGCTAATATGTCGTTCCGCGACTTTGACATATTTCTTAAAGATATACGCAATAGTGATAAGCGCATTAAGAAAACGCTCAAGACTGTTAAAGACGACTATGACATTGTCATACTTGATTGCGCACCCAATATATCGACGCTTTCAGAAAGTATTTTTAAAGTGGCAGATGCCATTTTAGTGCCTGTGATTCCAACGCCACTGTCACAACGAACTTTTGTACAGTTAATGGAATTTTTTCAAGAGCATGGTTTAGACACTCAAAAGATAAAACCTTTTTTCTCGATGGTTCAAACAATTAAAGCACTGCATTCAGACACTATTGTCGATCTGGTTAAACAATACCCCAAGCAGTTTTTGACGAACTACATTCCATTTAACTCAGACATTGAAAAAATGGGTGTTTATCTTCAACCCGTCATTCACACCTCTGCTACGGGAACCGCCGCATTAGCCTATCAAGCTTTGTTTGATGAGCTTTTAGCTAAGCTTCGTTAATTTTAACAAGATGCTCGGAAATCCTCTCCGTTCAGGGGGAGGATGAATAGCGCTGACGCCAATACAGTAAAAAATACGATGTCACTGCCAAAGGTTAAGGTAGAGGTGCGTGCCCAATACGGCTTGCAAGTCGGTGATGGGTATGTGAGCCAAAACGTGAGCGCTAATCTGGTTTGGCGGTTTTAATAAAGGTGCCGTGGGAGTTCCGCTTATTTTGTCTGAGCCCCCTCAGCTTGACCCAATGCCTTTGAAGGGTCTATCGATAAGTCGGCACTTAAAAACGCAGGTGTTTCGGGTAGGGCCATCATGACGTTGTTGGCGTCCATGACTTGTATCTTTAGGTTTTTGGCTTTGATGCCGAGTACATGACCACCATGTTGATGATCTGCAGATAAAAAGTGCATGTGGTAACCGGGTATATTAAAGGTGCGGGCAAAGGTGGGCGACCAAAAACCCATTAACGAACCCGTACAGTCTTTGAATGTAAACTCAGATTGATGATGGGTGGCTTCAACTAAGGTTTCACCCGGCTCTGCTTTGCAGGCTACACGGTAGTAAATTTCATCAAACACGCCATCTATTCTGATTGCTGTAAACAGATTGCTAGATTCACGAAATCCATCAATTTGTTGAATTAAATCGGCCCAGCTTTCAACTGTACTCAACACACCTGAACGGTCTGCTTCAAATTGAGCGCTGACCCAAAACGGCGCAGTCGTGTCGTCGCTGGGTTCAAGCACGCGACCGTCACCCAACGCTTGCCACACGCGACCATCTAGCATGATGCCTTCGCCGTTGAGGCTATCAAACGTACCCAAACCAAAGTCACCATGGGTTTTAATTTGACCCACCGTGATGCAACCTTGATACACCCCTTGCACCAAAGCAGTTGAGGTCGACACTTGAAATAACGTGTGATGGTCAACCCCTAAAGACTTTGCTAAGGCGTCTTGCACCACGTGATCAAGTGTTTCGCCCGTTTGCTCACATCGATGTTTAAGCGCATTTAAGATTGAGTCAGAAATGTTTACCTTCAGTTTATGGCTGCCAGGTACGTTTGGGTTTTTGGTTGCTTGGGTCATTGTTTATGAAAGAAGTGTTGCGTAAGAAAATAGCGTTTAAATTAATAGACGAAAATAGACGGCTTTAAAATGATAGGCTTCTTTAGTGTCAATTCACATAGCTTTGAATCACGTCTTGCATCAGGCGGTGATTGCGGCTGTAGTCAACCGGCACATTAATGATGACGGGCACGTCTGATCCAAACGCTTGCGCTAGTACTTGAGCCAACTCACTGGCCGAGGTAATGTTGTAGCCTTTACACCCAAATGATTCGGCTAACTTTACAACATCGTACCCACCCAATTTCACGCCAGACTCTTCACCATAAGAGGCTTGTTCTTGAAAGGCGACCATATCGTACGAGTTACTGTTCCAAATAATATGAACAAACTTTACCCCTTCTCTCACGGCTGTTTCGAGCTCCATCACACTGAATAAAAAGCCACCATCGCCCGATATAGACAGCACTCGGTCATTCGGGTGCAGCATACTCATGGCAATGGCCCAGGGCATGGCCACACCAAGGGTTTGTTGGCCGTTACTCACCATGAATTGACGGGCATGGTCAGCCGCACAGTATCGATTGGTCCATATATAGTGCGACCCCACATCAAGTGCCACATGTGTATTGTGCGTAATAACGTTGCGAATTTCGTGAATTAAACGCAGGGGCTCAATTGTGTCGTAGCCTATTGTTAGTACGCAGTCATTTAGAGGTACTTCGCCCCCAATGGCTAGAACGGCAGAGCCTTCACTGGTGGCGGTCGCCAAGCCGGTTACCAAATTTGTTACGCCTGGGCCAGAGGTGGCAATGCATACACCAACGGTACCCGTTAAGCGACCAAAGGCTAAAGCCATAAAGGCTGCATTTTTTCGTGGCGACACACCACCAACTTAATTTTTGAATGCTTAAGCGCAATAAAAAGGCTATCAATTTTGGC
>JBDNHM010000345.1:0-41827 GCA_041688825.1 Burkholderiaceae bacterium
ATTGACCGTTGATTATTGACCGTTGATTATTGAGCATTGAGCATTAAATTAACAATTAACAGTAAACAACCAACACACACCAAACAATAATAAGTAAACAGGAAATTATCATGATTAAAAGTTTGACATTCAAACGGGTTCGCCTCTTATCTTGGCTAATTGCGGGCCTAATACTTACCCTGGCTGCACCTGCTATAAGTTGGGCGCAAACATCAGCCAAGCTCGATGAATTCGTGGTTGCGGGTTGGAGCAAACCCATCACAGAGATTACAAATTTATTATCAGAAGAAGACAAAGGTTTTTTTAAAGCACGTTCTATTAAATTGGGCTACATACCTGGTGCTGGCGGTGGCGATGCCTTGCGTAATCTTCTAAGTGGCCAAGCTGATGTGGCCTTTACTGACCCAGGTTCGTTTTTTACTGCGTTAGACAAAGGCGAAAAACTGCGCGCCATTTACGATATATACCCGCAAAATGTTTTCAACGTCGTATCATTGGCATCTAAAAATATTCTCACCCCAGTTGACCTGAAAGGTAAACGTATTGGCGTTTACAGCTTATCGAGCGGCACACGCCAAAACTTGCAAGTGCTGCTTAATCAAGCGGGCTTAAGTGAAGATGACGTAACAATTGTGGTTACCGGCTTGTTAAACTTTGCACCGCTCATACAAGGCCAAGTTGACGCGACAGCGGCAACAGACACCGGTTTATTGGTGGGCCGTCAACGCGGCTTGCGTGATGTCAATGTGATGGAAGTTAAAAACTCCCTCAATATTTCAAGCGATTTGTTTGTCGTGCGTGAAGAAACCTATCAACAGAAAAAAGAGATACTCAAACGTTTCCTAAAAGCTTATCAAGATAGCGCAAAATGGATGATTGATTCGCCTGAAGAAGCGGCCAAGCTCGCCGTAAAATATGCGATTGACGGTCAAAATTTAAGCATGAATTTAGACATTATTAAACTGCGTAATGCCAGTAGCGTGTCGGCTACGACTGAGCAATATGGTCTAGGTGCCTTTGATATGAAAAGTTTGCAAAAAGGCGCTGACGTTTACCAAAAAATTGGTTTGATTCAGAAAAATATTGATGTTAATGCTGTGGTCAGTCAAGATTTGCTTCCTAAATAATGACGAACGCTTAACTCCGTATTCATATCTAACTAAGCGTTCACATCTAAATACGCATTAAGCTCTAACTCAGCATATACCTTCAACTAAAAACAAACTTCTAACCTAGTTTTAATGAATGAAACCAATGGCTCCAAACTTTAAAGGCAAAGTGATTTTAGTCACGGGCGCTAGTCGCGGTATTGGTGCAGCGATTGCGAAAGCCTTTGCACGTGAAGGGGCCATGGTAATAGTGAATTATTTAAGTAACCATGAGGCAGCCGAGGCCGTTGTGGCCGAATGCCAAAAACTGGGTGGTGACGCTTGGGCCATCGCTGCTGACGTTCAGTCTCGTGAGGCAGTACAAAACATGGTGACGCAAGCTTTAGCTGAGTTAGGCAAAATTGATGTGGTTGTTAATAACGCTTTTAGCCCCTATCGGTTCGACCCTGATAACCGCAAACGCTTTTGGGAAACCTCATGGCAATCTTATCAAACACAATTTGAAGGTGCGGTGCAGGCAACGTATAACGTCTGCCAAGCGGTGTTGCCACACTTAAGACAAAGTGGGCAAGGCAGCATCATTAACTTAACAAGCGATTTAGTTGACCGCCCCAGCATCGCTTACCACGACTACACCACAGCCAAGGCTGCATTAGTGGGTTTTAGCCGCAACTTGGCCACAGAGTTAGGATCATTGGGTATACGCGTTAATTGTGTGTCAGCCGGCTTAGTGAGCCCAACAGACTCAAGTCGTCACACAAAAGAGTCTGTTAAAGATATGCTAATTGCACAAACCCCTTTAGGTCGTATCGCTACACCAGATGACATAGCAGGCCCTGTGCTGTTTTTAGCCTCAGACTGGAGCCGTTTTATGACCGGTCAGGTTTTAACAGTAGATGGTGGTTTGGTGATGACGTCGTAGAAAATAACGTTTTTTCGTAACAGTAGAAATGAAATGGTATGGCTTATAGAGACAATAATTTTCTATTAATCAAGTCTTCGTTAATCGTATCAAAAGTTGTATTGTGGCGCTCAGTCAATGGGCCCCAACCTGGCATGATGTCACCATTTGTGTCATAGCCTATCGCTTTAAACTTCCACAAGCCGTTTATACGTTTTAAATTACCGACGTGAAGACCGTGATGATCCACAACACAATATACGTTTTCATTCAATTGACTAAGCCTTAAAGACATTACCGTTTACTCATAGCTGGTGCGTTGACGAGATGATTTCACGTCTGCACGCTTGGATTTACTCGTCAAACGCTTTTGAACCGATGACCGTGTGGGGCGCGTAGCATGCCTAATTTTTACAGGTGCAGTTGCTTTATCGACTAAGGCTTGTAACCGTCTAATCGCCTCGCTACGATTTTTTTCTAAACTTCGAAACTTTTGGGCTTTGATGACCACGATGCCATCTTGACTAATATGATGGTCGCGCAAGGCGGCTAAACGCTCTTGAACGAACGGAGGCAAAGAAGATGCACGAATATCAAAACGTAAATGAACGGCGTTAGAGACCTTATTAACGTTTTGCCCGCCGGGGCCTTGCGCCCGCACAGCAGTGATTTCTATTTCAGCTAAATTTAAAGGTAAATTCATTAGGATTGTGGTGCTTGAATTTCGATGTAGGGGAAGCTACGTCTTTAAGTCGTTACAGCCTTATGCGGCTTTACGTGTAACGTTATATATTTATTCCCACTCAATAGTGGCCGGTGGCTTGCCTGAAATATCGTAAACCACACGGTTTATACCGCGCACTTCGTTGATGATTCGGTTACTGACTTTTCCAAGCAAACGGTGAGGTAACTCTGCCCAATGTGCAGTCATGAAATCTTGGGTTTCAACGGCGCGCAAGGCAACCACGTATTCGTAAGTGCGCCCATCACCCATCACGCCCACGCTTTTAACCGGTAAAAACACAGCGAAAGCTTGTGATGTTTTTTCATACCAACCCGCAGCGCGCAGTTCTTCAATAAAAATAGCATCGGCCAACCGCAGTAAATCAGCAAATTCTTTTTTAACTTCACCCAATATGCGCACACCCAAACCAGGGCCTGGAAATGGGTGACGATACACCATGTCGTGTGGCAAACCCAGTGCTACACCAAGCTCGCGCACCTCGTCTTTAAACAATTCGCGTAAGGGCTCAAGCAACTTAAGCTTCATGTGTTCGGGTAAACCACCCACATTATGGTGTGATTTGATGGTGTGGGCTTTGCCCGTTTTAGCCCCGGCTGACTCAATTACATCAGGGTAAATGGTGCCTTGTGCCAGCCATTTTGCATTAGATAATTTTTTAGATTCTGCATCAAACACTTCGACGAATTCGCGACCAATGATCTTACGCTTTTGTTCAGGGTCGGTCACACCTTTTAAGTGACCTAAAAACTGTTCAGCCGCATCAACATGAATGACTTTAACGCCTAAGCCGCGAGCAAAGGTTGCCATCACTTGCTCTGCTTCGTTTAAACGCAACAAGCCATTATCAACAAATACGCATGTTAGTTGGTCACCAATTGCTCGGTGTAATAAGGCCGCTGCAACAGATGAATCAACACCGCCAGACAAACCTAAAATAACTTCTTCTTGGCCAACTTGTGCGCGAATTTTTTCAATCGCTTCGTCAACATAACTTGGCATGGTCCAGTCTTGGCTACAACCGCATATGTCATGCACAAAGTGAGCAAACATCTCTTTACCCTTTGGTGTATGGGTGACTTCAGGATGAAACTGAACGCCATAAAAACGACGATCTTCGTCAGCCATGGCTGCTACAGGTGTTGATTCGTTATCACCAATGACTTTAAAACCAGGTGGTAGTTTGGTTACTTTGTCGCCATGACTCATCCAGACATCAAGCAAGCCATGACCTTGTGCATTGTCACGGTCTTGAATGCCTGCAAACAATTTTGAATGGCCACGGGCACGCATTTCAGCATAGCCAAACTCACGCTTGTTTGAACTTTCAACTTTGCCGCCCAGTTGCTCTGCCATGGTTTGCATGCCGTAGCAGATACCTAAAACGGGTACACCCAACTCAAAAACAGCTTGGGGTGCCTTCCAGTTTGTTGTTTCATAAACTGAGTTTGGACCACCTGACAAAATGATGCCATTTGGGTTGAAGCTTCGAATAAAGTCGTCACTGACATCAAAGGGGTGCAACTCACAGTAAACCTGCTGCTCACGAACACGGCGGGCGATAAGCTGAGCCACCTGTGAACCAAAATCAAGGATGAGAATTTTTTGATGTGAACGTGACATAAGCCAATACGATTTAATGTGAAAGTAGAGTTTTATATCAATAAAAGTCAAATTACTGAAATTGATATAAAAAAAAATAAAACTGAACTTGAAGTGCCCGTATTTAATAAAATAAGGCACGACAATGCTGTCCTTAAAAAATAGCGCCCTTAATTATCATTAAGTGGCGTACCCATTGCAGCTTCAGACTCTTGCGCTTTAGCCTTGCCTCTTAGTACTCTTTCAATTGCCACAGCCAGTACAACACCAATCAGGGCACCAAGCGGGTAAACCCAATAGGTTGAAAAGTCGCCTCTAGCAAAATCAGGCCCAAAAGCACGAGCAGGATTCATAGCTGCACCATCAAATGGACCGCCTAGGGTACCAAAACACATAATGTAAGCCCCCACTGCAATCGGCACAAAGCTGCCGTTCAGTTTAGGGCCATTGGCCATACTGAGAACCAACAAAATCATGCCAAAGGTAATAACCGATTCAAACACGACTGCCTGCATAAGCATATCTGGTGGTGGTACGGTTGCAGCGAGGTTACCCCCCATACCAAATAATAGGGCAGCTAGAGAAGAACCTGCCGCAGCCGCAATAAGTTGAACCACTATATATATAGCAGCCATCGGTGCGCCCATATCGCCCCGTATGGCAAATGCAAGCGTCATGGCGGGGTTGAAATGTGCAGAAATATCACCTAGAAAATAAATAGCGGCCACTAACCACAATGCCGCAACCGTCGATAATATAAATGCATACTGATAAGGGGCTAAAGTGCCGCCCCCATAAGTCGCCAAAATAGCGGCGCCAGAAGACAAAACAAAAGTCAAACCTGAGGTGCCGATAAACTCAGAAACGAGTCGTCTAAGACGATGATCATCACTTTTCCAGTCGGCAGTGAATCGATTACCGATTTGGGCTTGCAAGGCTTGCTCGCCCCACGTTTGGGGCGATTTAGCTGATGTCATTTTAGGAATAGTCATATTAAACCTACAACATCACTACTTGGTAGGCACATCAGCGGAACCCGGACGAGTCATATTGATCGGCACAACTACGCGGTCATAGAGCGCCTCATCAACACCATTAGCAAGCGCTGCAACTTTTAGCGTTACGTCTTTGTCAATGGCGTAATGGGCAATAGCAGAGGCTTTGTCGTAGCCAATAACCGGCGAAAGAGCCGTGACCATCATGACTGAACGGTCAATATTGGCTTTAAGCTGAGCCTCATTGACGACAGCACCCTCAATCATAAATTCACGGAAATGGTCGCACATATCGGCCATGATCAATGCGGAATGAAGATAGTTACTAATGATGATGGGGCGAAAAGCGTTGAGTTCGAAGTTACCTTCAGCGCCGCCCATTTGCACAGCCACATCAGAACCCATAATTTCAATACATACCATCAACATGGCTTCAGCTTGGGTTGGGTTTACCTTACCCGGCATGATAGATGAACCGGGTTCATTCGCTGGAAAGGTCATTTCCATAAAGCCGGTACGTGGGCCTGAACCCAACATACGCATGTCGTTTGCTATCTTAAATAATGTGACAGCAGTTGTTTTTAAAGCAGCATGGGCACGCACCATTCGATCAAGTGTGCCTTGTGCTGTAAATTTATTATCAGCTGATTTGATCGCAAAACCTGTCAACTGAGTCAGTACCGCGGCAACCTCATCACCAAAACCGACGGGTGAATTCAAACCAGTACCCACCGCTGTGCCACCTATTGCAACCTGAAGCAAACCTTGCGTTGCTTGCTTAACATCGGCAATGGCATCGCTTAAGGCCCCAGCATAACCAGACCATTCTTGACCGACTGTAAGTGGTGTCGCATCTTCTAAGTGAGTGCGACCAATCTTGACAATATTGGCCCAAGCTTTTGACTTGGCATCTAAAGCATCATGCAAACGTTGAAGCGCAGGTATGGTTTTTTCAGTTGCCATTTTATAGGCAGCAATATGCATGGCTGTGGGGAAGGTATCGTTACTAGACTGCCCCATATTGACATGATCGTTTGGGTGAATAGGCTCTTGAGAGCCTAACGTGCCACCCACCAGCTGAATACAACGATTTGATATCACTTCGTTGATGTTCATGTTTGACTGGGTACCTGAACCCGTTTGCCATACATAAAGCGGAAACTCAGCATCGAGTTTGCCCGTTATGGCTTCGTCAGCCACTTGTTGAATGAGCTTGCCCTTCCAATCAGGTAACCGACCTGCTTTGGTATTGACGATGGCAGCCGCTTTTTTGACGAAGCCGTAAGCGTGATAAACCTCTTTGGGCATTTTGTCATGACCAATATTGAAGTGAATCAAGCTGCGTTGAGTCTGTGCACCCCAGTAATGGTTAGCGGGCACATCAACTTTACCGATGCTGTCAAACTCTTGACGCAAACCCGTTGCATTGATACCAATTGGTAAATTAAGTATGGTTGGAACGACTTCGTTAGTCATGATTTCACCTTTGAATGTAAAGCGTTAAACAACTTAAAAATTAAAACGTAAACCTTTGCGGGCAAAAAAACTTAATTTCTACTCTGCACGATAATTAGGCGCTTCTTTGGTGATTTGAACGTCGTGAACATGTGACTCGCGAATACCCGCAGAGGTAATTTGAACAAACTGTGTATCGTGACGCATTTTTTCAATGTTTGAACAACCGCAATAACCCATTGACGCTCTTAAACCACCTGCTAATTGGTAAATAATAGCCAGCACGCTACCTTTATAGGGAACACGACCTTCAATACCCTCTGGTACAAATTTATCAGTATTGTTTGCAGGGTCTTGAAAGTAACGGTCGGCAGAACCATCGGCCATGGCGCCCAAGCTGCCCATACCGCGGTACGACTTATACGAACGGCCTTGAAATAAAACAATTTCACCCGGCGCTTCTTCGGTGCCTGCAAACATACTGCCCATCATGACAGTTGACGCCCCCGCTGCAATGGCTTTAGCCACATCACCTGAATAACGAATACCGCCGTCTGCCACGACCGGCACGCCCGTACCCTCTAAGGCCTTCACGACATCTGAAATCGCGGTGATTTGAGGCACGCCAACACCCGCCACAATGCGCGTGGTACAAATTGAGCCTGGACCGATACCAACTTTAACGCCGTCAGCACCGGCTTCAACCAAAGCGTGGGCCGCAGCGGCTGTAGCAATGTTGCCACCAATGACTTCAAGCTTAGGGAATTGGGTTTTGATCCAGCGAATGCGTTCAAGTACGCCCTCTGAGTGGCCATGCGCCGTGTCAACAATAATGACGTCAACACCCGCGGCAACCAGTCTTTCAACACGATCTTCTGTTCCTGCCCCAACACCTACGGCAGCACCCACGCGCAACTGACCTTTAGAGTCTTTGCAGGCCATGGGGTGTTCAGTATTTTTTAGAATATCTTTTACAGTAGCTAAACCACGCAACTCAAAGTTGTCATTCACAATCAATACTCGCTCAAGCCGGTGCTTGTGCATCAGTGATTGGGCTTCTTCGAGTGTGGCGCCTTCTGTCAAGGTGATGAGGCGGTCGCGAGGTGTCATGACTTGGCTAAGGGGTACGTCAAGCCGTTCTTCAAATCGTAAATCACGGTTGGTGACAATGCCTACGACTTTGCCATTTTCAACCACGGGCAAGCCTGAAATACCATGCTGACGCTGCAAAGAAATCGCATCGCGCACTTTCATTTGCGGTGTAACCGTAACCGGGTCAATCACAATACCAAACTCGTGCCGCTTAACACGCGCGACTTCACTCGCTTGTTCTTGAGCCGTTAAGTTTTTATGAATAATGCCAATGCCCCCTTCTTGGGCCATGGCAATCGCTAAGCGAGATTCGGTTACGGTGTCCATCGCGGCAGACACCAAGGGCATATTTAACGAAATATTGCGAGTTAGGCGTGTAATTAAAGAGGTGTCGCGAGGTAAAACTTGAGAATAGGCAGGCACCAGTAAAACATCATCAAAGGTGAGTGCGGTTTGTATCAGACGCATGAAAAGCTCCGTTCACAAAGAACGATTATACGATGCCCCTGCAAAGGATCAAAATCAATTAAACACTTGATTTTGAACCGTACAAACAATTAGCCCAAATGCGTTCTAGCATTCTGAAAAAACCGCATCCAGGGGGAATAAACCCCACCAGAATCATTTTCACCCCACTTTTCTGGTGCCCACGACAGCATAACGTTACGAGTAACGCGCTCGGGGTGTGGCATGAGCGCAGTAAAACGACCATCGGCAGTGGTAACAGCTGTTAAACCGTCTGGACTGCCGTTGGGGTTAAAAGGGTATTGTTCTGTTGCAAAGCCTTTATGGTCGACAAACCGAGCGGCTTTAAGCACCAAAGACGCATTACCTTGGCGACGAAAATCAGCATAACCCTCGCCATGTGCCACAGCTACCGGTATGCGCGAACCCGCCATGCCCTTAAAGAAAATTGAGGGTGATTCGATCACTTCAATCAGCGATAAACGCGCTTCGTACTTTTCTGAAACGTTGCGGGTAAAGCGAGGCCAAGCTTGTGCGCCTGGAATCATATCGGCTAAAGCGGCCAACATTTGGCAACCATTACACACCCCCAAAGCAAAATGATTGGGTTGCGCAAAGTACTGTGCAAACTGATCGGCCAACATCGTGTTAAAGCGAATACTACGTGCCCAGCCTTCGCCCGCCCCCAGCACGTCACCATAACTAAAACCACCGACAGCGACCAAACCTTGGTATTGATCAAGCTCAGTACGACCTTGTTGTAAATCAGTCATATGCACATCGACTGACTCAAAACCTGCTTGATCAAATGCCCAGGCCATTTCGACCTGGCTATTGCACCCTTGCTCACGCAAAATCGCGACACGCGGTCGAGAACCTGAATTGATAAAGGGTGCTGCAATGTTTTCTTGAGGGTTAAATGTAATGTGAGCGCTTAGGCCTGGGTCATCAACCTGCTGCCAAAGATCAAGCTCGGCCTGCGCTGAGGCCGGGTTGTCGCGCAGGCTCGCAATGCGCCAGCTGACTTCTGACCATATTTTGCCCAACTCTGCACGGGGCTTTCCCCATATTTTTTTACCGTCACGGTAAAAATCAATATTGTCAGTCGTGTTGAGTGAACCAATAACATGAGAATGTGCAGACAACCCCGCACCACGTAAGACTTGCATGACCGCATCACGTTCACTAGCAGGTACTTGAATAACCGCCCCAGACTCTTCATTGAATAACGCCTTGAGGGTTAACTCATCGCGCTGCACTTTCATTTGAATGGGTTTAATGTTGTAGTCGCCCCAATCGGTCGCTACCGGGTCAACCGTCAACATGTCAATATTGATTGCTACACCGCAGTGACCCGCCAAGGCCATTTCAGTAACTGTCGCAAACAAACCGCCGTCTGAACGATCATGGTAAGCCAACACAACACCCGATTCCACCAACGTGCGCACCGTCACGAAGAAGGCCCGTAAGCGTTGGGCATCTTGGATATCAGGCACTTGATCACCCAATTGACCCGTCACTTGCGCCAAAATCGACCCCCCCATGCGATGCTGACCCGCTGCCAAATCGATCAAAATCAATGTGGTAGGGCCAACGTCAGTGCGAAGCTGGGGTGTCAAGGTTTTACGCACATCTTGCACAGGTGCAAAGGCTGTAACAATTAATGACACAGGGGAAATAACTTCACGCGACTCGTTTTCTGACTGCCAACGGGTACGCATCGATAGCGAATCTTTACCGACGGGTATTGATAAGCCTGCAGCCTGACAAAACTGGCTCACTGCCTCAACCGTATCAAATAATGCAGCATCTTGGCCTGGGGCACCACAGGCTGCCATCCAGTTGGCTGAAAGTTTAATGTCTTCTATTTGCTGAACATCAGCCGCAACTAAGTTTGTTAACGCCTCAGCAATAGCCATTCGCCCTGAAGCGGAGGCATTAAACATAGCAAGCGGTGTGCGCTCACCCATTGCCATGGCTTCACCTTTGAAACCATCAAAGTCAGCCAAAGTCACAGCGACATCAGAAACGGGCACTTGCCATGGCCCCACCATTTGATCGCGACTCGACAAGCCGCCAACGGTTCGGTCACCAATGGTGATGAGGAATGTTTTGTTGGCTACAGTGGGGTGACGTAATACAAGCTCGACGGCTTGGTCGAGCGTATATGTAACGAGATCAAGTGGCTCAGAAATACCCGCCATTCTCTCAACGTTTCGCAACATGCGTGGCGCTTTGCCTAAAATGACATCAATCGGAACATCGACCGGGTTGATGTCGTCATAGGTCACGCGCAATTGGTGTGATTCAGTTGCTACCCCAATCACTGCAAAAGGGCATCTTTCACGGTTGGCAAGCTGAGAAAAACGTTCAATGTTTTGCGGCTCAATCGCCAAAACGTAACGCTCTTGGCTTTCGTTGCTCCAGATTTCTGCCGGCGACATACCCGACTCTTCAAGCTTGACTGCTTTAAGATCAAATATTGCGCCCCGGTTTGCATCGTTAACGAGTTCAGGGAAAGCGTTAGACAACCCCCCGGCCCCCACATCATGAATCGCTAAAATTGGGTTGTTTGCGCCCAGCTGCCAGCACCGGTCAATAACCTCTTGAGCACGGCGCTCCATTTCGGGGTTGCCCCGTTGAACTGAATCAAAATCAAGCTGTGCGGCATTTGACCCAGCACCAATACTAGATGCTGCACTACCACCCATACCAATACGTAGCCCTGGACCACCTAGTTGTACCAGCAACGCGCCCGGTGGCAATGGATCTTTGGCGGTTTGAGTGTCATCAATGCTGCCCAGCCCACCCGCTATCATGATGGGCTTATGGTAGCCCCAGCGCAAACCACCACCGCTTTGCTCAAAACTTCTAAAATAGCCTAACAAGTTTGGGCGCCCAAACTCATTATTAAACGCTGCAGCACCCAGTGGCCCGTCAATCATAATGTTCAGCGGGCTGGCAATGCGATCAGGGGCGCCATGGTGATCAACTTCCCATGGCTGTGGGGCATCGTCAAAACGCAGATGACCTACCGCAAAACCAGACAAGCCCGCTTTAGGTTTAGAACCCCTGCCTGTTGCACCTTCATCACGTATTTCACCCCCGGCCCCCGTTGAGGCCCCTTCAAAGGGGGCAATCGCGGTGGGGTGATTGTGCGTTTCAACCTTCATGATGGTGTGAACCAGCTGTGTTTGTCGTGTGTAAGCGCCAGGTTGAGCATGGGCTTTAGGGTCAGGTCTAAACCTGACAGCCTGATCACCATGCATAATTGCGGAATTGTCGCTATAGGCCACGACTGTGCCTAAGGGTTGAGCCGCATGGGTTTCACGAATCATGCCAAAAAGTGTTTTGTCTAAGTTTTGGCCATCAATGACCCATTTTGCATTAAAAATTTTATGACGACAATGTTCGCTATTGGCTTGGGCAAACATCATCAACTCGACGTCTGTTGGGTTTCGCCCCAAAACGGCAAAAGCATCAACCAAGTATTCAATTTCGTCTGCTGACAGGGCTAAGCCCATTAACTGATTGGCCTCTTCAAGCGCGACTTGACCGCCTTGAATAATATCGACAGTTTGCATGGGCTTTCCCGGCAAACTCACAAAAAGTTGCTCTGCGTCAAAACCTACATCAACCACTGTTTCTGTCATGCGGTCGTGTAGTGCATCAGCCAGCAGCTTCAACTGGGTATCATTTAATTTTGACGCCTTGAGCAAACCACGCTTTAAGGTGATGCTAAAACGCATGCCGCGCTCAATACGGCGCACATCATTCAAACCACAATTATGCGCAATATCTGTAGATTTACTGGCCCAGGCAGACACCGTACCTAGCCGAGGCAGAACCCGTAGCACAATGCTCGACGATTCGTCTGTAGGTGAATCAATAGGCACACCGTAATCAAGCAATTTTACTAAGAGGCCTTGCTGATCAGGTGTAGTTGGTTTATTAAACCAAATAAAATGCTCGTATCGCGCTTGAATACCGATAATGGGTAGGCCTTGCTTTTGTAATGCGTCAAGCAAACGTTGTGCGCGAAATGCAGAAAGGGCTGAAGAACCTAGCAGAGTCAGTGTATGTGCCACGATTGACCAAAATATGGTTACGAATAACTTATTTTACCTGTCTTGACACCCCAACTGCCTCGAACAATTGAGTTTACGGGGTATCTCGTGCAAAGCACTCTGTTTACAGTGCATTCAGTTCTACACGCGCAGTTTTAACCGCTCGTCAAATCGTCGCGATTGACAGCCTTTTCACCCTAAAAAGAGAATTTACAGGGCTAAGTCGATAAAAAAAACTCGGTTAGAAGCCTGTTTAAGGATTCTAACCGAGCTTTAGGTCTTTATTGACTACTTTGCTACTTACTACTTTGTAGCTGCTTTTTTGACGGGTGGTAAATCAGTGCAATGGCCATCAGCGGCTTCAGCACACAAACCAACCGATTCACCCAAAGTTGGGTGTGGGTGAATGGTTTTTCCAATATCAACTGAATCGGCACCCATTTCAATAGCCAAGGCCACTTCGCTGATGAGATCTCCTGCATGGGTACCGACAATACCGCCACCAATAATGCGTTGAGTTTCAGCATCAAACAACAGCTTGGTAAAGCCCTCGTCGCGGCCATTGGCAATGGCTCGACCCGATGCGGCCCAAGGAAACATACCTTTTTTAACTTTAATACCTTGTTTGCGAGCATCATCTTCGGTTAGACCTACCCATGCCACTTCAGGGTCGGTATAGGCTACCGATGGAATCACACGCGCATCGAAGAAAGCTTTGTGCCCTGCCACAACCTCGGCAGCTACATGGCCTTCATGAACAGCCTTATGCGCCAACATCGGTTGACCAATAATGTCACCAATAGCAAAGATATGCGGCACATTGGTACGCATTTGATTGTCAACTTCTATAAAGCCACGGTCAGTAATTTGAACACCCGCTCTATCAGCGCCAATTTTTTTACCGTTCGGCGTACGACCGACAGCCTGCAAGACTAAGTCATAACGCTCGGCGGTTTTAGGTGCATTGGGCCCTTCAAAGGTAACGTAAATGCCATCAGCTTTGGCTTCAGCACCAACAGTTTTAGTACCCATCATGATGTTGTCAAAACGATGCGCATTAAACTTTTGCCAAACCTTAACCAAATCTCTGTCTGCTCCTTGCATCAAACCATCAAGCATTTCAACCACATCTAAGCGAGCGCCTAGGGCTGAATATATGGTGCCCATCTCAAGACCGATAATACCGCCACCCACTATCAACATACGCTTAGGTATTGACTTCAGTAGCAATGCACCAGTTGAATCAACCACGCGTTCGTCGTCAGGCATAAAGGGTAACTTCACTGGCTGGCTACCCGCTGCAATAATGGCATGGGCAAATTCAATCGTGCGACTACCTTCTGCAGTTTGCACAGCGATATGGTTAGGGCCTTGAAACTCACCTTTTCCCACCACCACTTCAACTTTACGTGCCTTGGCCATACCCGCCAAACCACCCGTCAACTTGCCAATTACACCATCTTTAAAACCACGTAATTTATCAAGATCAATGGTGGGAGCAGCAAATGTAATGCCATGGGCCGCCAAGGTTTGCGCCTCTTCCATCACCGCAGCGGTATGTAGCAATGCTTTTGATGGAATACAACCCACATTCAAACAAACGCCACCTAAGGTGCTGTAACGCTCAATTAAGACAACTTTTAAACCTAAGTCAGCCGCACGAAATGCAGCTGAATAACCCCCAGGGCCGGCACCAAGCACAACCAAATCAACCGCATCAGCTGACAGTTTCGTGGCTGATTGAGCAGTTAATGCAGGGGCACGATTGCTTGCATTTGGAGCTAAGGTTGTTGATGCTTGAGGTGAAGCGGCGGCTTCGTTTGAAGCAGCTGGGGTTGCAACAGAAGCCGCAGGTGAAGATGGCTGAGAAGCCCCAACAGGTAATGATTTTGCAGTCGCTGAATCGACCGAAGAAGTAGAAGAGGCTGCTGAACTGGCTTCAATCGCTAAAATCACGCTGCCCTGTTTAACCTTGTCACCAATCTTAATTTGAATGGCGGTCACAACGCCTTCACCTGAAGCGGGTATTTCCATTGAGGCTTTGTCAGACTCAACCGTAATAAGACTTTGTTCAGGTTTAACGGTATCACCCACTTTAACCAAAATCTCAATGACTTCAACTTCGCCAAAGTCACCAATATCGGGTACGACCATATTGATTGCGTTGCTCATCTTATTCCCCTTAAAGCACGATGCGACGATAGTCTGTCAACAATGAGCCCAAGTATGCGTTGAAACGGGCAGCCGAAGCGCCATCAATGACACGATGATCGTAAGACAACGACAGCGGAATCGTTAACTGAGGTAGAAATTCTTTACCATTCCAGACGGGTTTTTGATAAGACTTTGACACACCCAAAATAGCCAACTCAGGCGCATTAATAATGGGGGTAAAGTGTGTACCACCAATGCCACCTAAAGATGAAATTGACATACAACCGCCCTGCATTTCTGCGGGTGATATTTTTCCCTCACGGGCTTTTTTCGCTAAAGCTGATGACTCGGTTGCTAACTCGATAATGCCTTTTTTATCGGCATCGCGAATCACAGGCACCACTAAACCGTTTGGTGTATCTGCGGCAAAGCCAATATTAAAATATTGTTTTAAAACCAGTGAATCGCCGTCGAGAGAAGCATTAAATTCTGGAAATTTTTTCAAAGCAGCTACGCAAGCTTTAATTAAAAAAGCCAACATCGTTATTTTAATGCCTGACTTTTCGTACTCTTTATTTAAAGAGACACGCAACGCTTCAAGTGACGTGATGTCAGCTTCATCGTTATTGGTCACATGGGGAATCATGACCCAATTGCGATGCAAGTTTGCACCTGAAATTTTCTTAATGCGTGACAGCGGCTTAACCTCAACAGTACCAAATTTGGTGAAGTCAACTTTAGGCCAAGGCAATAAATCTAAGCCAACGCCTGAGCCTTGCGAAGCTGCTGCAGGCACTGCACCAGAAAGGGTTTGTTTAACAAACTGTTTGATATCTTCTTGGGTAATACGACCTTTAGAAGCAGAACCAACCACACGGGCCAAATCAACGCCAAGTTCGCGTGCCAACATGCGAACTGAGGGTGATGCATGAGGCAAACCTGAACTGGCAACTGTGCTTGTTGCCAGTTCAGCGGGGGCAGCCGATGCCGTTGCACTTGAAGATGCAGGTGTGTTGGCTGGTGCCGAGATGGTAGCAGGCGGTTGAGCCGGAATCGGTTTAGGTGTCGGTGCAGACGCTGGGGCGCTGGCCTGAGCTGCAGGTGCTGGTGCAGGTGCTGGTGCAGGTGCTGGCGCACTTGGTGCAGCAGCACCTGCCGCTTCTAGTTCCAATACAACAGAACCCTGCTTGACCTTGTCACCCACTTTGATGCTGATTGACTTAACAACCCCAGAGGTCGATGAAGGAATTTCCATTGAGGCTTTGTCTGACTCAACGGTGATCAGGCTTTGTTCAGCCGATACGGTATCGCCAACTTTCACTAAAATTTCAATGACTTCTACTTCGTCAAAGTCACCAATATCAGGGACGGCGACGGCAGTTAGGTTACTCATCGTTATAGCTCCTCGTCGCTTTAAGCGTATTGCGGGTTGGCTTTATTGGGGTTGATACCATATTTTTTGATGGCTTCACTTAGCTTTTCAACAGGCACTTTACCTTGATCAGCTAATGCACGTAACGTCGCCAAAACAACAAAATGACGGTCGACCTCAAAATGCTCTCGCAATTTTGATCTGAAATCAGAGCGACCAAAGCCGTCTGTACCCAACACTTTAAACGTGCGGCCTTCAGGTATGAAGGGGCGAATTTGATCGGCAAAAGCCTTCATGTAGTCTGTTGACGCAACGATAGGGCCTTCTGTTGCCGCTAAACACTGAGCAACATACGACACGTGTGGCTTGTCGGTTGGGTGCAGTAAATTGTGGCGCTCGCAATCTAGGCCTTGACGACGCAACTCAGTAAAGCTCGTAACGCTCCAGACATCGGCGGCAACGCCCCAATCTTTTTCTAGCAACTCAGCAGCCGCCATGACTTCACGCAAAATAGTGCCTGAACCCAACAACTGTGCCTTAAGCTTTGGCTTGCTCATTGATGACTGTATGAGTTTATACATACCGCGCAAAATACCTGCTTCATCACCCACTTTTAAACCAGGTTGAGGGTAGTTTTCATTCATCAACGTCAAGTAAAAATAGACGTTTTCTTGGTCTTCAACCATGCGCTTCATGCCGTGTTGAATAATGACAGCAACTTCGTGTGCAAACGTTGGGTCATACGACACGCAGTTTGGTATGGTTGACGACAGAATATGGCTATGACCGTCTTCGTGTTGCAGGCCTTCACCGTTTAACGTGGTGCGCCCTGCTGTACCACCCAATAAAAAGCCGCGCGCCTGCATATCACCCGCTGCCCATGCTAAGTCGCCAATACGCTGAAAACCAAACATTGAATAGTAAATAAAGAAGGGAATCATGATGCGGTTGTTGGTCGAGTAAGACGTAGCAGCCGCTATCCATGAACTAAACGCACCCGCTTCGTTTATGCCCTCTTGCAACAATTGTCCATCAGTTGACTCTTTGTAATACATAACCTGATCTTTATCAACCGGCACATACTTTTGGCCTTCAGGAGCATAAATACCGATTTGGCGGAATAAACCTTCCATACCAAAGGTACGCGATTCATCTGCCAAAATCGGCACCACACGAGGGCCTACTTGTTTGTCACGCAATATTTGATTTAACGCCCGCACAAATGCTTGCGTTGTTGAAATTTCACGGCCTTCAGCAGTGGCATCAAGAATCGGTTTAAACACCTCAAGAGCAGGCGCTGTTAGCTTCTCATCGGCACGCATACGACGCTTAGGTAAATAGCCACCTAAAGCATTGCGACGTTCGTGCAGGTAAAGCATTTCAGGGGCATCTTCAGCAGGTTTAACATAAGGCAAAGCCTCAATATCTGCGTCGACAACTGGAATATTAAAACGATCGCGAAACTCTTTGATTGTTTCAAGATCAAGTTTTTTCTGTTGGTGTGATGGGTTTTTAGCTTGCGCGACATGGCCTAAGCCATAGCCCTTGATGGTTTTGGCCAAAATAACCGTTGGTTGACCCTTATGCTTGATTGCCGAATCAAATGCTGCATAGACTTTGTGTGGGTCATGACCACCCCGGTTTAGGCGCCAAATGTCAGCATCGGTCATATTTGAAACCATTTCAAGCAGTTTAGGGTGCTTACCAAAGAAATGATCACGAACGAATTTACCGTCATTGGCTTTAAAGGCTTGATATTCACCATCAACCGCGTCGCTCATTACTTTACGCAACACACCTTCTTTGTCACTGGCTAAAAGAGGGTCCCAGTAGCCGCCCCAAATCAGCTTGATGACATTCCAACCACTACCGCGGAAGTCGCCTTCAAGCTCTTGAATAATTTTGCCATTACCGCGCACGGGGCCATCTAAACGCTGCAAGTTGCAGTTCACAACAAAAATCAAGTTATCGAGTTTTTCACGCGAGGCTAAACTGATTGCGCCCAATGATTCAGGTTCGTCCATTTCGCCATCACCACAAAACACCCAAACTTTACGTTTGCTGGTGTCAGCAATGCCACGTGCATGAATATATTTTAAAAATCGCGCTTGATAAATAGCCATCAGTGGGCCTAAGCCCATAGAAACAGTAGGGAACTGCCAAAAATCAGGCATTAATTTAGGGTGGGGGTAAGAAGACAACCCCTTTCCATCAACCTCTTGACGGAAATGATCAAGCTGGTCTGCCGTTAAACGGCCTTCTAAATAAGCACGACCATAAACACCCGGTGAAGAGTGCCCTTGGAAATAAACTAAGTCACCGCCATGCTCAGGGGTATCGGCGTGCCAAAAATGATTTTGACCACAATCAATCATCGTAGCCAGCGAAGCAAATGACGCGATGTGGCCACCTAAACCGCCCCCATCTGGTGGGTTGTGCTGGTTGGCTTTGACAACCATTGCCATCGCATTCCAGCGAATGTAAGCGCGAATGCGGTTTTCAAATTCAAGATTACCTGGGTGCTTAGGCTGTAACGCAGCAGGTATTGTGTTGAGATAAGCCGTGTTGGCTGAAAAAGGAATGTTAGAGCCAGATCGTCGAGCAAGATCAATTAAACCTTCAAGAAGTACTTGGGCTCGTTCTGGGCCCTCTCGCTCGAGCACGGCTGAGAGCGCGTCAAGCCATTCTTGGGTTTCGAGGTCATCGAAACTTTGATTGTTGATGGGGTCTTTTGGTAATGAAGCCATCACGGTCTCCTGTATGTGCAATAAGCACGGTTATCTTTTTTTTAATTTTAAGTTGAAGTGCTGGCCTGATCAAGCTAAATTTCACATTAAGGTATTAAATTTCATATTATGAAATACAAAGCCATTTTTTTAATAAATAACTGATTTCAGTCAATTTGTTAATCCGTTTTTACACGATATAAACAGTCTAGGCGAATAACCTGACTAAAATACGCCTATAGAGGAATTCCCTAATGCGGCGCATCACCAAGTCTGTCATCACAAGCACATTTCAAGAACACGCTCGACTTAAACGTCGCAGCTGGTATTGGCTTACGCCCATGATTGTGCTGGGCCTCTACGCAATGGTCATGGGTGCTTTTTTTTGGTTACAACAAATTCGCGACGACAGCGTCATGTTTGTAACCATAGATCAAGAAATGCGGCAACAACGATTAATGTGGGTCGTTATTGCATTATCTATTGTGATTGTGATTGCTTTATTATCTTTGTGGCGCTATACCCGATACCGCGCAAATGCCGAGGCTGCTCTAGTTGCCGAAACAGCTTTTAGACGCGCGATGGAAAATTCCATGTCAACGGGCATGCGTGTGCTTGACCTTGAAGGCCGCATTGCTTACGTTAACCCAGCATTTTGTCGTATGGTGGGCTGGAACGAGGCCGATTTAATTGGGCGTAACCCACCCTTTCCGTATTGGTTACCGGGGCGACATGAGGACCAACAACAGTTGCTTGAAGTGATGTTGGCCGGCAAAACACCGAGTAGCGGTATAGAAATTGAAGCGCAACGCCGTGATGGGTCACGCTTTACCGCTCGCATGTATGTTTCACCTTTACTAGACCCGCAAAATATTCAGATCGGCTGGATGACCTCTATGACCGATATCACCGAACCTCGCCGCATTCGCGAAGCCCTTACAGCAGCGCACGAACGTTTTATGACCGTGCTTGAAAGTTTAGATGATGCAATATCTGTAACCGCTGATGCGTCTGACGGGGTTGAGTTGCTTTTTGCCAACCGCACTTACCGCCGTTTATTTGGTGCCCAAACAACGGGTCATCAAGAGCTGTTGGCAGGTCGTCGAGGCCGTTACACTGATGAGTTAATTGAGGTTTACTCTAACAACGTTCAGCGATGGTTTGAAGTGCATCACCGCATGCTAGCCTGGACAGATGGCAGACGTGTTCGCATGCAAGTTGCGCGAGATATTACCGAACGTCGAAAACATGAACACGACTCACAAATTCAACAAGACAAAATACAACTCACCAGTCGCCTGACAACCATGGGTGAAATGGCTTCATCATTGGCGCATGAGCTAAATCAACCCCTTACTGCCATCACCAATTACAGCATGGGGGTTGTGGCGATGGTTAAATCTGGCAACACCGACCCGGCAATACTATTGCCTGCTTTAGAAAAAGCGGCTGCACAAGCACAACGGGCTGGAAAAATCATTAGTCGTATACGAGAGTTTGTTAAACGCAGTGAGCCGCGTAGACAATCTGTTGCCATCGACATCATCATTGAAAACACCCTAAGTTTGGCTGAAATTGATGCTCGAAAACGGGCAATTAGAATAATCTATGACGTTGCAGAAGGCCTACCAGAAGTATTAGCTGACCCCATTTTAATTGAACAAGTATTACTTAATCTTATTAAAAATGGCCTCGAAGCGATGCAAGACAGCACCCTAGACGAGCTTAAAATTCGTGTCTTACATGAAGACAATATGATTCATTTACAAGTCATTGATGCTGGGCACGGTTTAGCTGAACCCGAAAGACTTTTCGAGCCTTTTTTCAGCACAAAATCTGAAGGTCTCGGAATGGGTTTAAATATCTGCCGCACCATTATAGAATCGCACCATGGAAGATTATGGGCTCAAAGCAATTCTACCTCTCAAGGCACAACTTTTCACTTCACGTTACCATGTGCAGGTGCTACCAGTGCAATCAACATTCTTACCTCTGAGGACCTCACCGCATGATAGCCCACCCCATAGCAAGCACCGTTTATATCGTAGACGATGACGAAGCCGTCCGTGATTCCCTTAGGTGGTTACTAGAGGCCAACACTTATCGCGTTCGAGCTTTTGCTTCAGCCGAAGCGTTCTTGTCGGAATATAACGAAGACCAACCAGGCGTTTTAATTGTTGACGTTCGTATGCCTGGCATGAGCGGTCTTGAGTTGCAAGAGCAACTGATTATTCGCAAATCGATTATGCCAATTGTCTTTATTACCGGGCACGGTGATGTGCCCATGGCAGTTTCGACGCTCAAAAAAGGTGCGATTGATTTTCTTGAAAAGCCTTTCAATGAAAGTGATTTACGAGAAACGGTTTCACGCATGTTCGATCAAGCCAATCAAAGGCTGCAAAAAGCACAAGCTCAAAAAACTCACGATGCCATGCTTAATCGTTTAACGTCGCGTGAACAACAAGTTCTTGAGCGCATTGTGGCTGGCCGCTTGAACAAACAAATTGCCGATGACTTAGGAATCAGCATAAAAACGGTTGAAGCCCATCGCGCCAATATTATGGAAAAGCTGCAAGTCACGACCGTTGCAGACTTAATGAAAGTTGCACTGGCCCAAACGGATGCGCCTGCATGACCGCTCGTTTAATTGACGGTGTTGCACTCTCTGTCAAAACAACACAAGCACTGGCACCAAGAGTTCATGCGCTAAAAGCACAAGGCGTCACCCCGGGGCTAGCGGTTATTTTAGTAGGTGACGACCCAGCCTCTGCCGTATACGTTCGTAACAAGGTAGCCGCTTGCGAAAAAATTGGCCTACATTCTTTACTTAATCGACAACCTGCTGATTTAACAGAAGAAGCGTTATTAGATAGCGTTAAACAACTCAATGATGACCCTACTATTCACGGCATACTGGTTCAATTACCGTTGCCTAAACATATCGATGCGCACCGAGTAATAGAAACCATATCTGCACTTAAAGATGTTGATGGGTTTCATGTGAATAACGCCGGGCTTCTGTTGACTGGGCAACCCCTTTTCAGGCCTTGTACACCTTACGGTGTCATGAAAATGCTTGAATCTGAGGGGGTTAAAATTCGCGGGGCAGTTGCATGCGTGGTCGGTGCCAGCAATATTGTTGGCAAGCCCATGGCTATGCTGCTGTTAGCTCAAGGCGCCACAGTGACGCTATGCAACTCAAAAACGCGTGACCTTGCGGCGCATACCCGTATGGCAGATATCTTAGTTGTGGCAACAGGTCACCCAAAAATGATTACAACTGAGATGGTAAAACCCGGGGCTGTAGTAATCGATGTGGGTATTAACCGCATGCCCGACGGAAAATTATGTGGCGATGTAGACTTTGATAACGTTAAAACAGTTGCTTCGGCCATCACACCCGTTCCGGGTGGCGTTGGGCCCATGACGATTGCAATGTTGTTGGTAAACACTGTCGAAGCGGCTGAAAGAACGGCCGCAAAAAAAGCCCATTGATACAAACCCTCTTAGCTTGAGTACAAAGATGTCGATATCGAACCAACCTAGCAAAAACCCACTTTTAGTGGGTATTGACGACAGCATTGAATATGCAGCAATCAATTCAACTCATATTAAACCGGCCATCGAAACACTGATTGCGCAATCACGCACTGCAATAGAAGCTGTGGCGACGCAAACATCAGCTCATGCGTGGCAAACTGTTGTAACCCCTATTGATGATGCCAACGGCCCGTTATGGCGTGCATGGTCAGTCGTTGGGCACCTTAACGCGGTAGTTAACTCGCCTGCGCTTCGAGACGCTTACAACGAGATGTTAGGCCCAATGAGCGAATTCAGTACGTGGGTTGGCTTAAATGAAGGTTTATTTAATTGTTATCAACAACTTGCAAAAAACCCATCGTTCGTTCAGTGGCCTGCCGACAAACAACGCATTGTAAATAAAGCCATTGAAAGTTTTCAACTCAGCGGTGTTGCGCTACAAGGTAATGACCGCAAACGGTATGCTGAAATTTCAGAACAACAAGCTGAAGTCTCACAAAAGTTTTCTGAGCATGTGCTTGATGCCAATGACGCGTGGTCTTTAACCTTAGACAACATAGAAGACTTAAGTGGCGTACCTGCTGATGTAATTGAAGCCGCCAAAAACTTAGCGGCCGCTCAAATTAGAACCGCTGACAGCTTAAGCACGAGTGATGCTTCAGTCACCGTTCAAGGGGGGCATGCCACTGACACTCAAAATGCTAACTACGTTAGTGTCAGTGATAAAAACACAGCCCGTTATCAACTATCTTTAAAAATGCCCTGCTATTTACCGGTAATGCAGTATGCGCACAATCGAGCATTACGTGCAAAACTGTATCGTGCTTATGCCACCCTTGCTTCAGACCAAGGCGATTTAAAATTTGACAATTCCCCTTTAATTGAATCATCATTATCGTTACGCACTGAAGAGGCTCAGCTCTTAGGTTTTGATAATTATGCTGCGTTTCGCCTAGAAACACGTATGGCGCAAGATGCAAACGAAGTACTACTTTTTTTACGAGATTTAGCGCAACGTGCTAAACCATTTGCTCAAAAAGACTTTGATACATTAAAAACTTTTGCAAAAAATGAATGTGGTTTAGTTGACGTTGAACCCTGGGACATCACCTACCTTTCAGAACGCTTGCGCCAAGCCCACTATAACTACTCAGAAGACGAGGTAAAACAGTACTTTACCGAGCCTCAAGTTTTAAAAGGTTTATTTGAAATTGTTGAGCAAGTGTTTCAAGTTCGCTTGTCTGAAACCCCAATTAAAGCTTGGCACCCTGACGTTAAAGCGGCAAACGTGCTTGACCATTCAGGTCAATTTCTAGGTCAATTAATCATCGACTTACACGCTCGACCCGGTAAACAAGGAGGCGCTTGGGTAAACGATGAACGCACCCGCCGCCTCACTGAAAATGGCCTGACAACCCCAATTGTTTACTTAACGTGTAATTTTGCACACGGTCAAGGTGAACGTGCGGCATTACTCACCCATGACGATGTGATCACTCTTTTTCATGAAATGGGCCACGCATTGCACGCTCTGCTGTCTGAAGTCGATGAGCCAGCAGCCTCTGCCTTTTCTGCCGTCGAATGGGACGCCATTGAGCTCCCATCGCAGTTTATGGAAAATTTTTGTTGGGAACGCACTGCACTCAAACGTTTAAGCGCGCACGTTGAAACTGGCGCATCATTACCTGATAGTTTGATTGATAAAATGATTGCTGCACGTAACTTTCAAAGCGGAATGCAAACGGTTCGTCAAATTGAATTTTCGCTCTTTGACATGTTGTTGCATCAAACCCAGAAAGCACTTGATATTGCAACAGTCATGCAAACGCTAGACATTGTTCGAGATGAAGTATCTGTAATGAAGCCGCCTCATTGGCACCGTTTTCCACACGCTTTTACGCATCTTTTTGCGGGCGGTTATGGCGCTGGGTATTACAGCTACAAATGGGCCGAAGTCTTATCGGCCGACGCTTTTGCAGCATTTGAAGAAGCCAACCATACGCTTGATCCAATAACGGGTGACCGCTTTAGACGTGAAATATTGGCTGTTGGCGGTATGCGGCCAGCCGCAGAGTCGTTTGAGGCCTTTAGAGGCCGCAAACCCTCTATTGATGCGCTGCTTCGTCATCATGGCATGCAAGTAGGCACTGTGAAATCTTAAAAAAAAGGAATTGAGTCGTATGAACCACTTCGTTAAACGCTTTCAAACCATTGCTGGTTTGATACTGATGGCCTGCACTATGTTGTTGCTGCCCGCCTGCTCAGAGCGTTCACCCGACTGGACTTTGTATGACGTTAAAGGGCACTTACCCGATTTAAAATTTACCTTGAACGGGGCAAATCAAAAAACCTGGACAGAAAAAGACTTAAAAGATCAAACTGTACTTTTGTTCTTTGGCTATGCCAGCTGCCCAGACATTTGCCCAACCACTATGGCACAGTTAAATGAAATTTTAGAAAAGCTGGGTGATAAATCTAAAAATATCAAAATAGTGTTCATTAGTGTTGACCCGCACCGCGATACGCCCGACGTCTTACAATCTTACGTTAATGCGTTTAACCCCAACGCAATTGGCTTGACTGGTGATGAAAAAACCATATCAAACCTTGCACGTCGTTACCGCGTTGCCTATCAAATAGAAAAACCCAAACCCGGTGACTCAGCAGATATATATGAAGTGACACATAGTCGCGGGGTATTTGTATTTGACAAAAATGGTGATGCGCGATTACTCGCTTCAGACTCTGAAAATACCGATGCGTTTGTTGCCGATCTTAAAAAGCTCATACAACAAACGTCTTAATCACGGGGCTATAAATATGACGCTATTAACTATAGCGTCATACTTTTTAAAACAATAGCTATGCTTGCAGTTGCGCCGCCGCATCACGCAATGCCGTTCGTAACCCTTCTTCAATGACGGGGTGATAAAACGGCATAGCTAACATTTCTTGCACCGTCATATTTTGTTGCAAAGCCCAAGCCAGTAAATGGCCTAAATGCTCAGCCCGAGGCCCAACCATTTGTGCCCCCATAAAACGGCCTGTTTCTTTTTCAGCATAAACATTAAGTAAGCCATGATTTTCAAGTATGACGCGTGAGCGCCCTTGGCTTTCAAAATTAAGGTGACCCGTAACATAGTGCGACTGATCTTGACCTGGGAAAACCCCCACGGTTGCAATCTGCGGCTCGGTAAAGACCACACCTAAGGGTGCACGACGCTGACCGGCATGCACATGCGGAAAGTTCGCCGCATTCTCGCCTGCTATATGGCCTTCATCTGACGCCTCGTGTAACAAGGGCAAATCAGCATTTGCATCACCTGCAATAAAAATAGGTAGCGCACCAATTTGCATCGTCAACCTATTAAATGCCGGCACACCTTTGGCCGACACTTCGACCCCTGCTTGAGCCAAATCAAGGCCTGCCATCAAGGGACGACGGCCAGCTGCCATCAAAACATAATCAAACCGTTCCGTGCGCTCGGTGTTGTCAAGCGTTATATATTTAATTTCAACCTCATCACCCACGCGCTTAGTATGTAAGACGCGAGCGTCTGGATCTAAGTAGAACTCTTTTTGAAAAATCTTTTTAGCAACTTGGCGAACTTGTGGGTCGTTAATACCCCCTAATGACCCACTGACACCAAACACCCTGACATCTACCCCTAATCGGGCCAGTGCTTGACCGAGTTCTAAACCAATAACGCCCGGCCCAAATACTGCGACACGTTTAGGTAAGTCATGCCATTCAAAGACATCATCGTTTACCACCAGTCGGTCACCTAGTTCACGAAACGATGGCGGTACAAAAGCCTCTGAACCTGTTGCAATCACAACTGCTTGTGCTTGAACTCTTGTGTGAGCGTCAACTTCAAGCGTATGCGAGCCTACAAATCGGGCATAGCCGCGCAATTTGTGGTCGGCAGGTATATTTTCAACGCTATCAAGCACAAAGCCTACAAATCGATCACGCTCTGCCTTGACCCGAGCCATGACCTTGCGACCATCAACACGAACATGGCCATCGATATGAATGCCAAATGGGTCGGTATGTGACGCCGTATGGGCAACATGAGCCGCTGCAATTAATAGTTTTGAAGGCATACAACCTACCCGGGCGCACGTGGTGCCATAAGGGCCACCCTCGATCAAAATGGCTTGCTTACCTGCGCGCAACACAGATCTGTAGGCTGCCAAACCTGCGGTACCCGCACCAATAACGGCAACATCGGTTTTTAATTCTTTCACATTAAAAATCTTCCTACGTTTGAACCTACGAAATGGTATAGCCCGCTTCAATAATTGCTTGCTTAATCACGGTTTGATCAATAGTCGCCACGACAACCACTTCATGGGTCGCCACATCGCATTGAACTTGAGCAGAGGAATCAACCGCTTGAATTGCGGCGGTGATGCTTTTGACGCAATGCTGACAGGTCATGTCTTGAACTTGAAATTTCATAAGTCACCTATTTCTAAACAAGGGTTTACACTGGTATTACTTGTACTAGTGTAAACCCTTGTGCGAACTTTAAATACTTTTTAGCTGAGCCCCCATGAAACTTGATTTTGACATTGACGGTATGACCTGTGCAGCGTGTGTTCGCCGGGTTGAAAGCGTGCTGATCAAACAGCCTGGGGTTAAGACGGCTCACGTCAATCTACCAAACCGACGCGCTTCAGTGGTTTTCGATGATGAAAGCTTAGAAGCGTCTATTCAGTTGCAGGTTATTGAAGCGGTAAAAAAAGCCGGTTACGGTGCACAGCCAATTGTGGCAGGGCATAGCAAGTCAATTTCTGAAAAAACACAAGACGAAATTAAAAGTTTAAAACGCAACTTTTTGATTGCATTGATTTTGACTTTGCCTGTTTTTATTACTGAAATGGGTGGGCACCTCGTCCAACCTTTCCATCATTGGTTGGCCAATCATTTTAGTTTTTACCAACTCGGTATATTGCAAGCTGTATTAACAACGCTTGTCTTAGCATGGCCTGGGCGCACGTTTTTTACTAAAGGTTTTGCCGCGCTCGCCCGGTTCAGCCCTGAAATGAATTCTCTGGTCGCTGTTGGGGCTGGCAGTGCATGGCTCTATTCAATGTTTGTTTTAATACTTCCGCAATGGTTTCCAGATTCAGCACGCCATATATATTTTGAAGCCGCTGCGGTGATTGTGACACTTATTTTATTAGGTCGTCTATTAGAAGCCTACGCAAGGGGGCGCACGGGCGCTGCTGTTGAAAAACTGGTTGGGTTGAAACCTAAAACAGCTCGGCTTATTCAAGATGGGGTTGAAAAAGACGTTGATATTGATGACGTTTTGCCAGGTGCCCTTTTGAGAGTTCGACCCGGTGAGACCGTACCCGTTGACGGTGAAGTACAAGTGGGTGAGCCTTACATAGACGCTTCAATGATGACAGGTGAGCCCTTACCTGTGCATTGCAAGCCCGGTACGACTGTTTTTGGTGGCACCCTCAACACTTCAATAGGTTTCACCCTTAAAGCCACACAAACCGGTCAAGATACCGCATTAGCCCGAATCATTCGAATGGTAGAAGAGGCACAAGATGCGCGACTACCCATTCAAGCCAAGGTTGATCGGGTCACAGCCATATTTGTGCCCATCATCATGGCTTTGTCATTGATAACTTTCTTACTTTGGTTAGTGTTTGAACCTTCACACAGCGTTAATCTAGCCATTATTAGTGCCGTAACGGTACTTATCATTGCCTGCCCTTGTGCAATGGGCTTAGCCACCCCCACATCGATTATGGTGGGCACCGGTCGGGCCGCCCAATTGGGTATTTTATTTCGTCAAGGTGATGCCTTACAAAGACTACGAGATGTCACAACCATTGCGTTTGATAAAACAGGTACGCTGACGCTTGGGCGACCCGCTTTAAAATCACTGGTTAATTTTGACGCCTTGCACACAGACGATGACATTTTGGGGCATTTGGCAGCCATTCAACAACAGTCTGAACACCCCATTGCACACGCCATTATTCAGGCTGCAAAAATAAAAGACCTCACCCTACCTGTCGCAAATGATTTCAAGGCATTATCGGGTGCTGGGGTACAGGCTAGTATTAATGAACAAACATGGTTAGTTGGTTCTGAAACGTTTATGCAAAGCCAGCAAGTCATTATTCCTGCTGAGGCTCAAACGTTAACTGAGCAATGGGCGGGCCAAGGTGAAACACCCATTATGGTTGCATGTAATAACAAAATTACAGCGGTCTTTTCAGTGGCTGACACCATAAAATCTGATGCTAAAAACGTTGTTCAAAGCCTTAAATTGCTTGGTATACGAAGCGTCATGATTACAGGTGATCATCCGCAAACGGCTCAAGCGGTTGCCCAAGAGATCGGTATTGACGAGGTGATAGCACGCGTCTTACCTGAAGGCAAAGTGGCGGCGATCGAATCGTTGCACAAACAAAAAAATGAGGTGGTGGCATTTGTAGGTGATGGTATTAATGACGCCCCTGCACTTGCTGCAGCTGACGTTGGTATTGCCATGAGTAGTGGTACTGATGTGGCTATGGCCTCAGCCAGCGTTGTACTGATGTCTGATCAACTTTATCGCGTTGTTGACGCTTTAGGCATCTCAAACGCTACGTTAAAAAATATTCATCAAAACTTATTTTGGGCATTTGCCTACAACGCCGCCTTAGTTCCCATTGCAGCAGGGGCGCTTTACCCCACCTTCGGTATTTTGATGTCACCCATGTTGGCAGCGGGGGCAATGGCCTGTTCTAGCTTATTTGTTGTGGGCAATGCCCTTAGACTCAAGCGTTGGGTACCCAAGCATGCACAATCTCTGACGGCTTTGGGCGCTTAACTGCAGGCGTTAACTCACCCTGAACAGTACCCACAGACAAGAACCCAACGAACTGATAATCAAGGGCATCAAACCCTAATGCTGCGGGCACCTCATCAGTATAGGTACCTAAACCTGTGCTCCAGAACGTACCAAAACCCATTGCATGCAGACTGTTTTGAAGATTCATGACTGCAGCGCCCATAGATAAAGATTGTTCAAGCGCGTTGACTTTGGGGTGATCATGATGCATTTGATAAGCCAAACCAATTAATAAGGGTACTTTTTTTAACCACCTGCGAATAGAGGCGGCCTTCTCATCGCTCATAGGCAACCCTGCACGCAAGTTGGCTGCAACGGCCAACTCACCAAAAGCCTCAACATGCGGGGCAGAAATTGTGACAAAACGCCATATTCTTAAGGCAGCATGATCAGGCGCGTAGGTGGCCGCTTGAAAGCATTGTTCAAGCTGATCAGCGTCGGGAGCAGGCGCTTCAATAGACTTTGTTGAACGCCGAGTCATCATTGTTGAAAGCACGACTTGGGCATTGGTTTGATTTATTTGCATGGTGCGCCTGAAAAAAAATAAAAAAGACGTAAAAAAACCCCAATCTTTTAAGAATGGGGCTTAACCAATTACGGTTTAAGTAGCAGTTTTTGCTACTTAGATCATTTGAATATTGGTTGCGCTAGGGCCTTTTGCGCCCTGACCAATTTCAAAACTGACCTTTTGATTCTCTTGAAGGGTTTTGTAACCCTCAGCTTTAATTTCTGAGTAGTGAGCAAATAAATCTTTGCCACCGCCATCAGGCATAATGAAACCATAGCCTTTTTCTGAATTGAACCACTTAACGACGCCTGTTGCCATGACTAACTTCCTTGAAAATAATAAAAAACGGGTTCGAGCCCAAACTGCACGACGATCAAGGAAGGGAGAAGCACTTCTGGTACCGCTATGGTGACCGATATGAAACTAAAGCCACTACACTTGAAAATCTTGCTAATCTAGTTTAAAGGGGTGTCACACTAGAAGTCAAACAAAAATGTCAAGTGAATTCAGTATTTTTAACTTTTTTTAACTTTTGTGCTAAAAGACCACTCTTTTTATGAAAATAGCCACCTGGAACGTCAATTCAATCAAAGTACGCTTGCCACAAGTTCTAGACTGGTTAGCCCAAAGTCAAGTCGATGCCTTGTGTTTACAAGAACTTAAGGTCGATCAAGATAAGTTTCCAGTCGAAGCGTTTAATGAAAAAGGCTATCAAGCCGTATGGGCGGGTCAAAAGACTTACAACGGCGTAGCCATTATTTCTCGCCAACTTGGGCAAGACATCGTTAGAAATATTCCAGGGTTTGACGACCCACAACAACGCATCATTGCTGCCACTTACCCACACATCGGTTCAACTGATGGCTCGACGGTTCGGTTGATCAGTGCCTATTGCCCAAACGGCCAGTCAATTGACAACGATAAATATCAATACAAACTGAAGTGGTACCAAGCACTCACCGAATGGTTAAAAACTGAAATAAGGCAACACCCAAATCTATCTATACTTGGTGACTACAATATTGCACCAGCCGACGAAGACGTGCACGACCCCAAAAGATGGGCGGGCCAAATACTCGTCTCGGTTGCAGAACGCGCAGCACTTGCCGAATTATTAGATTTAGGTCTAACCGATGCATTTAGGTTGTTTGAACAACGACCCAAGTCTTTTAGCTGGTGGGACTACCGCCTTAACGGCTTTAAGCGAAATGCAGGGCTTCGTATTGATCACGTATTGTTAAGTCAGCCTTTGGTGCCTCGATGCACCGCTTGCATAATCGACGTTGCACCCCGAGGTAATGAACAGCCTTCAGACCATGCACCCGTTATTGCCACCATTTAATCTTTTTTACGAAATGCGTCATGGCAAGCCTTACAGCTTGCACCCACTTGACCATAGGCCACGCGCAAATTATCAAAATTGCCCGCATCTGATGCTGCTGTTAATGCCTTCAATGAAATGGCAAGTTTATCTTGTGCTTTTTTGAAGTCTTCAGGGTCGAGCCAAATTTCAACCTTGGTACCACCCCCTTCAGTACCGGCACCAAAAGCGGCCCAGGGCAATTTTGAAATTTCATTTAAAACAGCAATATTTGCAGCAATAGCTGCTTTGTCATAAGGTATTTGACCCTTCATGACCGGTTGCATGCGACCAAAATGCGAGCCCATTAATTGAAAGGCTGATTGCCTGTACTTTACAGCGTCTTCAGCTTTTGCAAACTGAGCCTGCGCTGCAAAAGGCAAGCACAACGAAGCAACTAGCACCGCAATCGAAGCGAAAAATTTATTATTCATAGAAAACTCCTCAGGATTATTGCAATTAGTACTCAGAATTTAAATTTAGCGTAATGCACAATTCAAAAACTCAGCCCTCAACTCATGGCACTTGGCCCAAATTCATATAAACCCATGCTATGTGTTTAATTTTGCTCAAATTAAATTTAACTTTTTTTCGCGTCGTGCGCTAACAAGGCGGCCAAACCTATGTAAGACCGCGGCGTCATATTAATCAATCTGCTTTTTGCTTCGGCGGGTAAGTCTAACCCATTAACGAACTCGGTCAAAGCCTCAGGGGTAATGCCTTTACCCCGCGTTAGGGCCTTAAGCTGTTCGTAGGGCTGCGGCAAACCATAACGACGCATCACCGTTTGCACGGGCTCAGCCAAAATTTCCCAGCACTGATTAATATCTTGATCAATTGCGTCGGTGTTGATTTCAAGCTTACTGATGCCACGCAATAACGAATCAAAAGCCACTTGGCTATAGCCCAGTGCCACACCGAGATTTCTTAAAACGGTTGAATCAGTCAAATCACGTTGCCAACGTGAAATAGGTAATTTTTCAGACAAATGACGCAACATAGCATTGGCCAAACCAAAATTACCCTCTGCATTTTCAAAGTCAATTGGGTTCACTTTATGAGGCATGGTTGATGAACCAACCTCGCCTTCACGCAAGCGCTGTTTGAAATAACCCAACGAGATGTAACCCCAGATATCACGACTAAAATCGATCAGAATAGTGTTGGCACGCGCATAGGCGTCAAATAAAGCGGCCATCCAGTCATGGGGTTCAATTTGAATGGTGTGGGTATTTTGCTGCAAACCTAATTGATCTAACACCCGGTTTGAAAATGCAGGCCAGTTAATCTCTGGGTAGGCACTTAAATGCGCGTTGTAGTTTCCCGTGGCGCCATTTAACTTGGCCAATGGCACAACGGCTTCAATCGCTTTAATAGCACCCCTGAGCCTAAAAGCCACATTGGCAAACTCTTTGCCCATTGTTGTTGGGGTCGCTGGTTGACCATGCGTACGTGAGAGCAGGGGTTGGTCTGCGTAACGAATTGCAAGTTGCGTCAGTTGCTGTTCAATATTGAGTAAAACAGGCACCATAACTTGGTCGCGTGCCCGCCCTAACATGAGGGCGTGAGAGGTGTTGTTAATATCTTCTGATGTGCATGCAAAGTGAATGAACTCAGCTGCCTTAGACAGCTCAACATCATCTTTTACCTGCGCCTTTAACCAATACTCAACCGCTTTGACATCGTGATTGGTGGTGCGCTCAATATCTTTGATTTGAGCCACATCGGCTTCAGTAAAGTCTGACACAATTTTTTTTAGCCTCGCCTGCGCTTGGCCTGAAAAGGGTGTGAGCTCTGGTTGACACTGATCTGCCAAAGCAATTAACCAAGCAATCTCAACCTCAACGCGATGGGCCATAAAGCCCGCTTCAGAAAGCAAAGGCCTAAGTGCTTGGGTTCTGCTGGCATAACGCCCGTCAAGCGGGCTCAGCGCATTTAAAATGGTGAGCGTGGGTTCAATATGCATAAATTCTCAGAAAAACGACAATGAGTAACCTTAGAATTTTACACCGGGTAGGAATTAAAGCCTTGAGGTCAACTAAGCTGTAGAATGAAAAAAAATAATTAATGCTTAAATTTTCCAACTCGTTCTGTATCAACTGCAAAACTTAAATAAAATTTTATGAAACTTATTGGTTCAACTTCCAGCCCCTATGTACGTAAAGTACGCATTGTTTTAGCAGATAAAAAACTTGACTGTGAATTTGTGCGCGAAGACGTCTGGTCGTCTGATTCAATGATTCAAAAGCACAACCCGTTGGGCAAAGTACCTTGCCTAATTGTTGATGATAAAGAATCTTTGTACGACTCTAGGGTATTAACGGAATACCTCGACACCCTTTCACCTGTCAGCCGACTCATTCCTCAATCGGGTCGTGAACGGGCATATGTTAAGTGCCTTGAGGCTTTATGTGATGGCACAAATGATGCATTAATAGCCGTTCGCCTTGAGCGCCAACGCCCGGCTGAACAACAAAGTGCTGATTGGGTAAATAGGCAACTAGGCAAAGTGCAGGCTTCTTTAATTGAATTAAGCCATAAGTTGGGCGAACAATCTTTATTTGCAGGCGTTAATTACTCATTAGCTGATATCAGTGCAGGTTGTTTGCTGGGTTACCTAGATTTTAGATTTCCTGAAATTGACTGGCGTGGCGCTCATCCAAATCTTGCAACGTTTTATAAAAAAATGATGGCTCGTCAGGGTTTTATTGACACGATGCCTGTTTAACGACAATAAATATTTAAGCACTTGCGGTAATAATTCCGCCGCCTAAACATACTTCACCATCGTATAAAACAACAGACTGGCCGGGCGTTACAGCCCACTGGTTCTGATTAAACAGAACACTGACACATTCAGGGTCGGCCTGCTGCAACTGAGCTGTCACATCATCTTGACGGTATCTAACTTTTGCGCCAAGCTTTTGCTCATATGTTGGCGCTTGCCCTGAAACCCAGCTTGGTTGTGCAGCAAACAATTGCTGGCTCAACAACCACGGGTGGTTATGTTCAGCCACAACATACAAAATATTATTTACCAAATCTTTACGGGCAACATACCAGGTTGCCCCTGTACCGTCTGCATGTTGATAACCCCTGACACCACCAATACCTAAGCCTTTGCGCTGACCCAACGTGTAAAAAGCCAACCCGCCATGTTGACCAACGTGAACGCCCGTATCGGTCAAAATTTGACCTGGGTCACTCGGTAAATAACGATTTAAAAACTCGCGAAATGGGCGCTCGCCAATAAAACAGATGCCCGTTGAATCTTTTTTTGCTGCATTACTTAAATTTAATGAGCGTGCTATTTCACGCACATGTGTTTTGCGCCATTGACCAAGTGGAAACAGCGCTTTAGATAATTGGGCTTGGTTTAGGCGATGCAAAAAATAACTTTGATCTTTCGTCTCGTCGACCGCTTTTAGCAGCTGTACAAGACCGCTTGTTGCATCTTGCCTAACTTGCGCATAATGGCCTGTTGCAATGCATTCGGCACCCAAAGAAACAGCGTGATCTAAAAACGCTTTAAACTTAATTTCAGCATTACACAAAACGTCTGGATTGGGTGTGCGGCCTGCCGAATACTCTTTTAAAAATTCAGCGAACACACGGTCTTTATACTCAGATGCAAAATTAACCGCTTCAATATCAACCCCAATTCTATCAGCCACACTGGCAGCATCAAGCCAATCTTGACGAGTTGAACAGTATTCGCTGTCGTCGTCATCTTCCCAATTTTTCATGAAAAGACCGATCACGTCGTAACCTTGTTGTTTAAGCACCCAAGCAGCCACAGACGAATCTACACCGCCCGACATGCCGACAACAACCCGCCTACCAAAGCCAATTTGTTCAAATTTCATATCCAATATTGTAATGTGATAGTGTTTTCCATACATCAAATGAGTTTTTACAGCTTCACCATGGTGTATAAACCATACTAATCAGTCATAATCAACGCTTTTCATAATAAGGGAGAAACCGATGAAAATCGGCATTCCATTAGAAACACAACACGGTGAAACCCGCGTCGCAGCAACACCAGAAACAGTTAAAAAATTTGTTGCAGCAGGTCATACCGTCGTGATTGAAAAATCTGCTGGCCAAGCAGCCGCTTATCTCGACAGCGCGTACGAGGCCATGGGCGCAACAATTGTTGATGCCGTCCAGGCGCTGGGCGCTGAGCTTGTTTTAAAAGTTCGTGCACCCGCAGCGTCAGAATTAACCCACATGAAAAAAGGCGCCGTGCTACTTGGCATGCTTGACCCATTTGATGCTGCCAGTATTGAAGCCGTGGCTACAGCGGGCCTAACCGCCTTTGCGCTTGAGGCTGCGCCTCGCATTACACGTGCGCAAAGTCTTGACGTGCTTTCTTCTCAAGCAAACTTAGCGGGCTACAAAGCCGTATTGTTAGCATCTCATTACTATGGTCGTCTTTTCCCCATGATGATGACGGCCGCTGGCACCCTCAAGGCTGCACGTGCCGTTATTTTGGGTACCGGCGTAGCAGGCTTGCAAGCTATTGCAACAGCGAAGCGCCTAGGTGCCGTAGTCGAAGCGTCTGATGTCAGACCCGCAGCAAAAGAACAGGTTGAATCATTGGGTGCCAAATTCATTGATGTGCCCTTTGAAACTGACGAAGAACGCGAAATTGCAAAAGGTGTTGGCGGTTACGCCCGACCCATGCCCCCCTCATGGATGGCGCGACAAGCCGTTATCGTGGCCGAGCGTTGCAAACAAGCCGACATCGTCATTGCCACGGCTTTAATACCAGGCCGCCCTGCACCACTTCTAATCAGCGAAGAAACCGTGCACGGCATGAAACCGGGTAGCGTCATTGTTGATCTGGCCGTCGAACGGGGCGGCAACTGCCCCTTGTCTAAAGCGGGTGAAGTTGTCAACGTGAATGGCGTTATTTTGGTTGGTTTGACCAACTTGCCGGGCATGGTTGCAACCGATGCCTCAGCGCTTTACTCACGTAACTTGCTTGATTTTATGAAACTGATTATCAACAAAGAAGCCGCACTTGAAATTGCTCGCGATGATGAAATCATCAAAGCCTGCCTTATGTGTGAAAACGGCGAAATTTTAAGGAAATCGTAAATGGATGCTATCAACCCAACCGTCGTTAATTTAATCATCTTTGTGCTAGCCGTTTATGTGGGTTACCACGTTGTTTGGAATGTGACTCCCGCCCTTCATACGCCTTTAATGGCCGTCACCAACGCGATCTCTGCAATCATTATCGTTGGCGCCATGTTGGCTGCGGGTCTAACTGAAGGCGGTTTAGCACGTGGCATGGGTGTCTTTGCGGTGGCTCTTGCCGCCGTAAACGTGTTCGGTGGCTTTTTAGTCACACGTCGCATGCTTGAAATGTTCAAGAAAAAGCCCAAAGCGGCCAAAAAAGAAGGGGCTTAAACATGATCTCAATCAATTTAGTGACGCTGCTGTATTTGGTTGCGTCGATTTGTTTTATTCAAGCTTTGAAAGGTTTGTCACACCCCAACACCTCACGCATTGGCAATGCTTTTGGCATGGCGGGTATGGTCATTGCCGTGCTTACCACAGCAGCATTAATTGTGAGCTTAGCGCGTGAGGGTATGACTTCCGTGGGGTTAGGTTGGGTTATTTTTGGTCTATTAATTGGTGGCACATTCGGCACCGTCATGGCCAAGCGTGTTGAAATGACAAAAATGCCTGAACTCGTGGCTTTTATGCACAGCATGATTGGCCTTTCAGCCGTTGCGATTGCAATTGCTATTGTGGCTGAACCACATGCTTTCGGCATTGTGGCTGCAGGCGAACCCGTTCCCGTTGGCAATTTAGTTGAATTGTTCATTGGCACCTTTATTGGTGCCATCACCTTTTCGGGCTCGGTTATTGCTTTCGGTAAATTGTCTGGCAAATATAAATTTCGCTTATTTCAAGGTGCACCCGTTACATTCTCGGGTCAACACATGATCAACTTAGTCATTGCTTTAGTGATGGTAGGTTGCGGCATTTGGTTTGTTGTCACGCAGTCATGGACACCCTTCATCATCATGACGATACTGGCCTTTATTTTGGGCGTACTCATCATTATTCCTATTGGCGGCGCCGATATGCCAGTGGTGGTGTCAATGCTCAATAGCTATTCGGGTTGGGCCGCAGCGGGCATTGGGTTTTCTTTAAACAACCCCATGTTAATCATCGCGGGTTCTTTGGTGGGTTCTTCAGGCGCAATTTTGTCCTACATTATGTGTAAGGCTATGAACCGCTCGTTCTTCAATGTGATACTGGGCGGTTTTGGCGGTGCAACTGACACCAAAGCAGCCAGTGCTGTTAGTGGTGAAGCCCGCAACGTCAAGTCGGGTAGCCCCGACGATGCAGCCTTCTTGTTAAGCAATGCTGAAACGGTCACCATCGTGCCAGGCTATGGTTTAGCTGTAGCGCGTGCGCAGCACTCTTTAAAAGAGTTGGCTGAAAAGCTCACAGAAAAAGGCGTTACCGTTAAGTATGCCATTCACCCAGTCGCAGGCCGTATGCCCGGGCACATGAATGTGCTGTTAGCAGAAGCTGAAGTGCCTTACGACCAAGTGTTTGAAATGGAAGATATCAACGGTGAGTTCAGCCAGACCGATGTGGTGTTGGTATTGGGTGCAAACGACGTGGTGAACCCTGCCGCTAAAAATGACCCCCAATCACCGATTGCTGGCATGCCTATACTTGAAGCTTACAAAGCAAAAACCATTATCGTCAACAAACGATCAATGGCCTCAGGTTATGCCGGCCTTGATAACGAGCTTTTCTATTTAGACAAGACTATGATGGTGTTTGGTGATGCTAAAAAGGTCATTGAAGATATGGTCAAAGCAATTGACTAAATACCGAAACAATCTATCGATAACCCAAGCTCGCTGACAGCAATGCTTGAGTGTAAGGGTGAGTGGCGCGTTTAAGCATAAGGTCTTGACGCGTCATTTTTTCAACCACTTCGCCCTGCCGCATCACCATTAAATCGTCGCACATGTGTGACACAACTGACAGATCATGACTTACCAAAATATACGTTAAGTTTCGTTCTTGTCTTAAACGATCAAGCAAATTCAACACTTCAGATTGAATCGACGCATCTAATGCGGAAGTGGGTTCGTCAAGCAAAAGTACATTGGGCTCTAGTATTAAAGCACGGGCGATTGCTACGCGTTGACGCTGGCCTCCTGAAAGTTGATGCGGATAACGAAAACGAAATCCTAAACCTAAGCCAACATCAACCAGCGCTTGTTTGACACGTGCATCAATCTGATCAAAACCATGAATTGTCAGTGCCTCAGACAATACACGATCAACCGTATGACGCGGGTGAAGTGATGCGTAGGGGTCTTGAAAAACCATTTGTACTTGTCGATAAAAGTTAAGCGTCAAAGGCCGTGTTAAATATTTATCATTAAGATAGATTGACCCCGTAACTTGTGGAACCAAGCCACAAATTGCGCGTAAAACAGTAGACTTACCCGAACCGCTTTCACCTACTATGCCAAAGCTTGAACCTTGGCCCACCGAGAACGAAACATCTCTAATGGCTAGAACTGTTTCAGAACCTCGGGTAAAAGTTGCCCCTAAATTTTGAATATCTAAAGCAAATATCACTTTGCCCAAGCCTCATCACGTTGTAATGTCGGCAATGGCCGAACATGGTTATTAATAGAAGGTAAACAGTTCAACAAGCCTTGGGTATAGGGGTGTTTCGCATTCATTAAATCTGAGGCTTTAATCTCTTCGACGATAACACCGGCATACATCACCAGAACTCTATCGCAAAACGACGACACTAATCTTAAATCATGGCTAATAAAGATCAGCCCCATACCTCTCTCACTCACCAATTGATCTAAGATTTTTAAAACCTCAATTTGTACAGTCACATCTAACGCAGAGGTTGGTTCATCAGCGATCAAAAGCTCAGGTTCAGCGATCAACATCATTGCGATCATCACGCGCTGACCCATGCCACCCGATAGTTCATGAGGGTAAGCGCCCATGACCCGTTGCACATCATTAATTTGAACAGCTTCCAACATTTTTATCGACTTAGCTCTAGCATCTACTTTAGGTATTTTTGTATGCACCTGACAGGCCTCTATAAGCTGTTGTGCGACTGTCATGACGGGGTTGAGCGAAAATTTTGGGTCTTGCATCACCATTGAAATACGCTTGCCACGAATTTTGCGCCATTGCAATGCAGAGAGTTGCATTAAGTCTATGCCATCAAACTCAAGTTGATTAGCCGTCGCTTGACCCGGCGCAGGTGTTAAACCCAAAATGGCACGGCCAGTTTGTGACTTGCCTGAACCACTTTCACCAACAATACCAACCCTCTCTCGCCCCATCGAAAAGCCAACACCTTTTACAACTTGAACGGGGCCCCCACGTGATGGAAAGGTAACGCGAAGGTTATTAATACTTAGTAAAAAACTCATTTCAACCCTTTTGGATCAAGCACATCACGTAGCCCATCACCCAAAAAGTTAAACCCTAGCGAAACGATCAAAATTGCAATACCCGGCATCGTGGCGACCCACCAGAAGTCAATCAGAAATCTTCTACCTGAGGCAATCATGGCCCCCCACTCGGGCTCAGGGGGTTGCGCGCCTAGTCCTAAGAAACCCAAGCCTGCTGCGGTCAAAATGATGCCCGCCATATCTAATGTAACGCGAACAATCATGGACGATACACATAACGGAATGATGTGCCCCCGAATGATACGAAACACACCAGCGCCTTGTAATCGAATCGCTGCAACGTGATCAGCACGGCGAATCGTGAGCGTTTCGGCACGCGCCAATCGAGCATATGCCGGCCAACTGGTGATAGCAATCGCAATAATCGCGTTTTCAATACCAGGGCCCAATGCCGCTACAAAAGCCAATGCCAAAATCAACCGTGGAAAGGCCAGAAAAATATCAGTTAGACGCATTAACACGGTATCAACCCAGCCACCTAAATAACCGGCTGTCGTGCCGATCAGTAAGCCAACCGGTGTGGCAATGACTGCGACCAAAACAACTACCATGAGCGTCAAGCGAGAGCCGTAAATAACACGGCTGAGAATATCTCTTGCTAGCTCATCAGTGCCCATCCAGTGGGTCAAGCTAGGCGGCAGTAACCGTTCAGTTCTTAAATCACCACCCACTGTGGGGCTGAACGGTGCAATCACATCAGCAAAAGTTGCCACAAAAACAAGTAGAACAATGATACCCAAACCAATCATGGCTAAACGATGCGCTTTAAGCGCCAACCATGTTCGGTAAATTTGCCCAAATTTAGCCTGCCGAGATGAATTGGGTTGCTCAGATAGCAACCATTCGTTGAGTGATGCAGGCCGTCCTCGGCTCATGTCAAATTCCTAACACGTGGGTCAAGCAAGTTGTAGAGCACGTCTGAGAAAAGATTGAGCCCTACAAATATTACGCCGATTAACAATGTACCGCCCAACACCGCATTCATATCAGCATTTTGTAACGAATGGGTTAGGTATTGCCCTAGACCAGGCCAAGCAAAGACCGTTTCAGTTAAAACTGAACCCTCTAAAAGACTTGCATAAGACAGCGCGATCACCGTCACGAGAGGAACCGCGGCATTGCGCAAGGCATGAAACCAAACAATACGCCATTCGGGTACACCTTTGACGCGTGCAGTGATCACATATTCTTGCGAAAGCTCATTCAACATAAAGCTTCTTGTCATACGGCTGATATAAGCCATTGAGTAATAACCAAGTAGCGACGCTGGCAAAACAATATGAGACACTGCGCTTCTAAAAGCATCCCATTGGCCTTGCAAAGCACTATCAAGCAGTATTAACCCAGAGACTCGCGTAACAGAATATTCATAAGCAATATCGATACGCCCAGGCCCGGAGACCCAATCTAATTTGACATAAAACAATAAAAGACCCAGCAGACAAAGCCAGAAAATAGGTGCTGAATAACCCACTAAACCGATCACTCGAACAACTTGATCAACAAGCTTACCTTGTTTCACAGCAGCTAAAACCCCTGCTGGTACACCAACAAACGTTCCAAAAAGCAAAGCAAGCGTAGCCAATTCAATTGTTGCAGGAAATACACGCGCAATATCTTCAGCAATTTCTTTTTTGGTCAAAATTGACGTACCAAAATCACCTGACGCTACATTTTTGATGTAAATATAAAACTGTTCATACATGGGCTTATCAAGCCCAAGCGCTATATATGCTTTGTCGTAGGTCGACTGGGAAGCACGATCGCCGACCGCTGCAAGTACCGGGTCGCTTGGCACAACACGCCCTATCAAAAAAGTAACTAACAGCAAGCCCGCTAATGTAATGACTAACGTTGATAAAAGCCGAACAACTATATTTAAAGGCTTAAGAAACTTAAACAATAAATGTGACTGACTTGCACTCATTACTTAGTAACTGATTGAAACGAATTGGTATTAAAAGACGGGCCAATAATAAAGTTTTTGACATTCGATTTTGCACCGAGCACTTCAATCTCTTGAAACATAATCACAAAGGGTGAGTTTTGTTGTTGCTCTAGTTGTAAATCAAGATACATTTGATTGCGTTTGGTCAAATCGGTTTCAAGAACCGCTTTGTCAGCCAAAATCGTCATTTCGGGAATATTCCAGGCATTACGCCAAGCTAAGGGCTTGCTAACTGCATTGTCAGAATTGTCAGGGTTACGCGCAAATGTATCGGCATTAGATTGGGGGTCTTGGTAGTCTGGGCCCCAACGCCCTATATAAATATCATGCTTTCTAGCGCGATACTTAGTTAAAGTTTGCTGGCCGTCACCTGGTATTAATTCAACCACAATGCCTGCCATTGCCAACGTTTGCTGAATAG
>JBDNHM010000060.1:0-2211 GCA_041688825.1 Burkholderiaceae bacterium
CGTGCCTCGGTTCCTTCAGGGGCTTCGACGGGCTCTTTTGAAGCCCATGAATTGCGAGATGGCGATCAAGCACGCTTTGAGGGCTTGGGCGTTCTCAAAGCTGTATCAAACGTGAATATTGAAATAGCGCACGCTATATCTGGAATGGATGCACACGATCAACGGGGTCTAGACGATTTTTTGCGTTCACTCGATGGCACCATTCAACTAAAAAGGCTTGGGGCTAATGCCATTCTTGCGGTGTCTATTGCTGTTTGTCGTGCTGCAGCGCGATCTCTCAATCAACCCTTGTATCAACGCATTGCCGATTTAATGCAAAACCCTAAACCACAGATGCCAAGACCCATGGTCAATATTTTTAGTGGTGGGTTACATGCGGGCAGAGGCATGGATGTGCAAGACTTTTTAGCGATTCCCGTACGTGCCCAATCAATTGATGAAGCCATTCACACCATGAGTCGTGTTCGAAATGCTGCTGTGCGTGTTTGTCAACAAATGGGCTTGCCCACATTATTAGCTGATGAGGGGGGCTTAAGCCCAGGTTGCGCTAGCGGAAAAGACGCTTTAATACTGATGTGCAAAGCCATTGAGCTTGCAGGCTTAACCCCAGGTGAAGATGTGGTGATCGCTATAGACGTTGCGGCTGCATCATTTAAAAACGCCGAGGGTCACTACAACCTAACGCGTGAAGGTAAGCAACTGTCTTCAGCACAAATGATTGATATGCTTGAATCTTGGGTTAAAGAATTTCCACTAGTATCAATTGAAGATGGCTTAGACGAAGAAGATTGGTCAGGCTGGAAAGAACTCACCTTACGCTTGGGCAATCAAGTACAGCTTGTGGGTGACGATCTGTTCACCACCAACCCCATCAGATTACGAAAGGGTATTGACATGGGTGTTGCAAACGGCGTCTTAGTTAAAGTCAATCAAAACGGAACGTTAACAGGCACCCTTGATGTCATAACGATGGCTAAAAAGAACGGCTACTCAACGATTATTTCAGCGCGCTCGGGTGAAACTGAAGACCCCTTTATTGCTGACTTGGCTGTGGGTAGTTCAGCTGGCCAAATCAAAATAGGGTCACTGCGCACCTCAAGCACGGTGAGCAAATACAATCAATTACTACGTATTGAGGCGTCTTCAGATGCTTCATACGCGGGTGTAAATTAAAAAAATTAACAAGCAAATAATGATGGCCCAAGTGGCTCAACCCGACGCACGATTAATACAGTTTCTATTGACTCATGGTCTGATGACAACTGACACCCCTGCCGTTTGGACACCCCTTACAGGCGGTGTATCGTCTGACATTTGGCGTGTTGACCTGCCTGAGGTTACGTTGTGCGTCAAATGTGCCTTGCCTAAACTTAAAGTCGCACGCGACTGGCGGGCACCGATCTCGCGAAATGCTTATGAATGGGCATGGATAAACTTTGCTGCCCAACATCTTCCACAAGCCGTACCCAAGCCCCTTGCGCACGACCCAGACATTGGCGCTTTTGCCATGAGTTTTTTTGAGGCAGAGAAATTTCCCGTGTGGAAGTTGCAACTGATGCAGGGTGTTGTGAATTTAAATACAGCACGTGAAGTCGCACAGATTATAGGCACCCTACATGCCGCATCAGCTCAAGATCAGTCTGTTGCAGAAGCGTTTCAAACAGATGATATTTTTTACCCCATTAGACTTGAACCTTACCTCATTGCAACCGCAGACATACATCGTGATCTAGCACCTGCTTTAGAAGCATTGACTGAGCAGACCTTGAACACCCATAAGGCTCTCGTTCATGGCGATGTGAGCCCAAAAAACATTTTGGTTGGGCCCACCTCACCTGTTTTGCTTGATGCTGAATGTGCTTGGTATGGTGACCCCGCATTTGACTTGGCATTTTGTTTAAACCATTTGTTACTAAAGTGCATGCCCCAGCCTGAACATTCGCGCGAACTACATGAATGCTTCAAAATCTTTGTCTCAACTTACCGTACCCATGTCAATTGGGAATCTGCAGACGATTTAGAGTTGCGTGCAGCAAAGTTACTGCCCGCTTTATTTCTAGGCCGTGTTGACGGAAAATCACCCGTTGAATACATTACAAACGAAGATCAAAAAGACTTGATCAGACAAGTCGCGCGACCCCTCATTGCTAAGCCGGTTAATCGCTTAGCGCTTGTGGCAAACGCATGGCATGACGCATTGGTAGGCTATAA
>JBDNHM010000346.1:0-1596 GCA_041688825.1 Burkholderiaceae bacterium
AGCGCATTAAATTCGATTCTGGTCAAAACGGAAGGAACAAGTAACACTGCACTTCGACCTGTTCGAAGCCATTCATCGCCAACGATCTGTGCCGTTGCACTGTCTTGACTATCCCAGCCAGCGGGTAGGCTGTGTATATCCAACCGAGTTATTTCCAGTTCTTCTGGCACATCTGCCGTGACACATCGGTGAGATGGTGGCACTTTACCCGTGTTGGTGTGGGCAAGCACTTCTAGCATGGCACCTGCATACGTAACAGAGGCGTAAATAACGGGCCGCCCAGTACTATTCCAACGCCCGCCCAATATGGCGGCACCCGTGCCGTCCCATACAGGATGCCTGCTACTAGCAATGCGATACAGCTGCATTAAGCAGCCAGGCCATAATAGGCGGACCAAAGAACGCGCTCAACACGTTGTGCGCCGATTTCAGTGAAGGCAATGTTCAGGGGCGTATTTCCCTCAAGCATGGGGTGAGGGGTATGCAGAAACTGGCGGGCATCATCTTCTGACTCGAGCACGTAACAAGCGGTGGCAAACACACGAGCCAGCCTCTCAGTGCGCTCAGACTCTTCGGGGCTGAGCACTGTTTTTCGGCGCTTGAGCGTCCCTTGAGGCACGATTCGGTAAAGTAGCAACGAGGCCTGCTCGCCGTGAATCGCTATTCGGTTAACCATTGTTCGTAGCGCAGTCTTTGGAATACCACTTGAAACAACTCGGTCTAATTCTGCAAATGTTGTGGGCGCAGGCGTCAAACTCATGGCGGCACCAATTTGCTCGGGACGTATGGCAAGCATTTCAACTCCTTTCATCAGTTGATGCATTGATTGTAGTCTATTTGATGCTGATTCGACATGAATTCCTGAAGCCAGATCGAATGCTCTTGCATCAAGGCTTCTATTGGCTGAGATGCACTGTTGCCGCATAGCTCATGTACCCATTTGTCTTGCAAATTGACTGAGCGATATGAAAGCTAGTTTTTTGATGGTAATGACTCACTGACTTAATTAGGTCAATTTTGAATCAAAAGATAATACTGAGGAACCTTTATGCTGCATCGTGTCAAATTTATTAACTCCGGAGCGTAAGTCACAACAACAATATAAATAAGGAGTTTAAAGATGGACTTTTACGCCATTGAGGATCACTTGGTTCACAGCTACACAAGGCAACAAGCAATGGCTGACAGAATGCTCGTTGACATCAGTGAAGTTGCCACCAAAGTAGGGTTCAGGGCACCTGTTGCCATGACAAAAAATGCATGGGCCGATTGTGTGTGGTGGCCTCAAACCACAGCAAACAAGATGGTAAGCATTCAAACTGAAGAGGGTAGGTTGTGTGATGTGTTGTATGCCGCCATGTTGGCAGCCAAACTGAGCGAGGGCATGTCACGAACGGTTTTTGATGTTTATCGAGTGCAAGCGACTGGTAAAAGGGTCAAGCCACGTCGCACCACGCTGGTTATGCAAATCGGTCCTGGTGATATCAAAGAACCTGTCATAACGATCTCGATGCCTGAAGAAATTTAAAAATTGAGAGGGCGTGGTCCGAAAGTAATTTAATTCCGGATCACTTTGAGGCCAAGTTGTCAAAGATC
>JBDNHM010000347.1:0-3217 GCA_041688825.1 Burkholderiaceae bacterium
CCAAACTCGTTAACAATGACAGCAATCTGACCGCTATCAGGGTCGCTAAGAAGCCGATTGAGCATAGTTGTCTTCCCAGCACCCAAAAAACCTGTTAGAAGAGTTATAGGTACACGACGATCTTCATTGGTTTCAGACATCATTAATCCAAAACAGCCCAGGCTCGTACGGGTGAGCCACTGCCACTATCGATCTTGAGTGGTGGGCCATAAAACATATACTCGCCCTTTCCTATCAATTCCTCAAGATTGACTAACCATTCATAATGAGTGATGCCACGGTCTCTGCATACTCGATGGCTAGGAAATAAGTTATGCGAAGGTTTGTCGGTGGAGGGGCCTTCAACACCATGTAATTTCGAGCCGCGATCTGCTAACCAATGAGTTGCTGCAGCAGTTAACCCCCAATTGCTCCATACAACTTCAGGTTTAGGAAAGTATTTGTTATGTAAACCGCTGCACATTAATACAATATGGCCATCAATTTTTACACCCGCTTTTTTTTCAGCATCTTCTAAGTCTTGAACATCAACATCAGCTAAATCTTCAATATGACGCAAATCAAAACAAACACTTTTACCCATAAACATTTCTAAAGGCATTTTATCTACAGATAAACCATTTGGACTGACGTGGAAAAAGGCGTCAACGTGGGTGCTGATGTGGTCAAGAGTTGAAATAAAAGTTGTTGCAAAAGTCATTGGATCTTCTGGTACGCCAAGACCAAGTGAAGCAGACCTTTCATGTGTCCAGTGAGGGATCACAATTGGGCGCTGAAATAACTTATGTGCTGGCATATTATCAGCTAAGGTTAAAGTGAGATCAACTATTCTAGACATATAAAATACTCCCGTTTGTAAAATAAAAAAATACTAATAATATAATTTATGATTTTTTACCTAAGTAGGCTTCCATTACTCTCGGATCAAGCCGTAAATCTTTAGAACTACCAGAAATTGTTACTTGCCCACCTTCCATAACATATGCTCTACTCGTAATAGCAAGTGCCTCTGTGGCCAACTGCTCAACCAATAAAATTGATAAGCCTAATTTATTTAAGTGTGTAAGAACTGGAAATAAAAACTGCAATATTATAGGCGCTAAACCTAAAGAAACTTCGTCAATCATTAATAGTTTTGGCTTTGCTACAATTCCACGAGCTATAGCTAACATTTGTTGTTCACCACCCGAGAGAGATCCTGCCATTTGATTTTTTCTCTCTTTTAATCGCGGAAAAAGTTCATAAATTTCTATAATACTTTTATTGACTTCGACTCTTTCTTGTAGGTAACCACCTAATAATAAATTGTCTTCAACAGACTGATCAGCAAAAACATAGCGACCCTCAGGAACTAAAACAATTCCTTTTTTAACCATTTCATGACTTGGTAGACCTTGGACTGATTTACCTTCAAGAAAAATGCTTCCTTTTGATGGTCGAACAACACCAGCAATAGCTTTAAGTGTCGAACTTTTACCTGCGCCATTAGATCCTATAATGGAAACAAATTCTCCTGGGTATACTTTTAGTGAAACATTTCTAGTTGCTTCAACGCGTCCATACACAACAGACAAATCAGTAATTTCAAGTAATGGTTCTTTATTCATTCGTAGCACCCGGAGAACCAAAATAAGCTTCGATAACCGCAGCATTATCCTGTACTTGGCTAGGTGCGCCCGAGGCAATAACAATGCCATAGTCAAGCACAGTTACAGTATTTGATAAAGCCATAATCATTTCAACATGATGTTCTACTAAAATGATAGTAATGTTTTTATCTGATAGTGAAATAATCAAACGTTTTAAATCTTCAATTTCTGAATGTGTTAAACCAGCAGCGGGTTCATCTAACATCAAAATTTTCGGTGAAATTGCTAAGGCTCTTGCTATTTCAAGCCTTCGCTGATGTCCAAATGGTAAATTTCTAGCTTCTTCATCAGCATACTCGTCAAGACCTACATACCGAAGTAAGGCATTTGCGAGGTCATGGAATTTTCTTTCTTCTCTTATAAAAGACGGTAGACGTATTAATGTTGCAATCAATCCGGTTTTATACTGAGTATGAAACCCAACTAAAATATTTTCTAGTACCGTCATCTGACTAAAAAGTTCAGTGTTTTGAAATGTTCGAGCGATACCCATTTTTGCTAATAAATGCATCGGTAAACCAATGATATTTTTTCCGTCAAAAAATATGTCACCATAAGTAGGTTTGTAAAGGCCAGAAACGCAATTTAAAAATGTTGATTTACCTGCACCATTTGGACCAATAATTGCGTGTATTGATCCAGATTTAACTTCTTCTGAAATATTATTATTTGCAATCAAGCCACCGAACTTGACCGTCATTTTTTTAATGCTTAAACTTACATCATTTTTATCTTTATTTTGATTAATAAGTGTTTCGACTAAGGGCTCGAATTTTGGCCATGGTTTTGAATTACAGACACGCTTAGGTTGAAATCTTGTATACCAAAATATTATTGTTCCAACTATACCTAGTGGCATTATAAAAATAACTAAAGTCAACAAGGCGCCATAAGCAAAATACTGCCATACGCCAAACTTTTGAAATAATTCTGGAATGTATGTCAGTATGCTGGCTCCAATTAATGGACCTAAAACTGTTCCAGAACCACCTAAAATCACCATTAATAAATAACGTAATGAATCTAAAAAGCGAAAGGTGTCAGGGTTAACATAGCTATTTAGATAAGCGTACAAGGCACCCGCAATTCCAGTGAATATCGCAGCAAGTGTGAATGCAAGCGTTCGTGCTGTTATCGGATTAATACCTATAGAACGAACTGCAATTTCACTTTGCGTAGCTGCCCTCATAGATCTACCAAATCTAGAGTTTTTAATATTGTAATGAGCAATAAATGCAATTAAGAAAATTATTCCAATTAAGTAGTAAAAAGCTGTATCGTCTAATGGATACCCAAACAATGAAATTTTTGGAATACTACTAATGCCGGTGGTTCCACCAGTAACGCTAGACCACTCAATAGCAATGTTTTCTACCACTATTCCGAAAGCAATTGTTATAACTGCTAGATACACCCCTTTAACGCGTAAAGTTGGGTAAGCTAGAATAACTCCGAAAATTCCAGTTATAAACATTGCAACTATCATAGATGGAATAAATTCAAATCCATATCTAGTTGCGAGTATTGCAGCAGTGTATGCTCCAATTGCTAATAACCCTGCTTGTCCC